>JBMFVY010000011.1:0-52430 GCA_049965755.1 Phycisphaerae bacterium
CTGGTGTAAAGCGATTTACACAAACTCGGCCCGACACGTCGCCATGCGGAAATGCCAACATCGCAACCGGCTCCGTGCGTTTAGCTTCGGCTTCTCCGGCTTGTTTAGCCTCGACAGGCACTTCCGCCGGTTTCGATCGTTCCCTGTTCGGTACGATCTGCTGCTGGTGTCTGTGACTTTTCACATCCATCTTCCTGTGTGGCCTTCGCTCCACGGGAATTACCCCGTTTCATCGCTACTACGCACACTCTGACTCCTGCCCGCCGGCCCCCACATGGGTGGCCGTCACTTCGCGGGCAGGTCTCATGGATTCATGCGTCGAGCCTTCCAACCATACTGCCTCCAATCACCCCATGCTGTCCCGTTGTCATGTTCGCTTGATCGAACGGGCTTCCCCGCTGTGCGGGAGTTGGGCTTCACCAGTGGCTGGCAGGCTCGCCACAGCATCAGGCCGAATCGAGTTCGTATCCTGCGGTCTGGTTGTTCGTCTCCGGTTGCTTTCCACCCTGCCTCGCGGCAACGCGGTTACCTTCGACTACGAGCCGGAACATCGACTCGGAGAGAACTTTCATCTCTCTGTCTCAACACACTCTCCATCGCACTAGCCGGCCAGAATGCCGAACATCCGCTGACGCAACATGGATACCAGCGATTGTTGTCGCCGGGGTTTGGGATCCAAGAGGCACGCGGCCATACGTTCCGTATAGCCCCATCGCTGATCGAATTGTCGAATGGGGAGTAATCCGGCGTCGGAAGTGATCTGGCCGGCGGAGCGTTCCACGATCAGCTCCCGGGAGGGGAGAAAGTCGAAGAGCAGAGGCTGGCGACAACGAGCAGGCATAAAGCACTCCTATCCGCGAGACATCGCAGCCGGATAGAATACTACAAATATAATACACTGTCAACTCGATCCCGGTTCACCCAAGTCGTCAAACGGGGAGCGTGACATGGAGCATGGGCACCCAACATCGAATGAGACTTGCCATGGCAGACTGCGAGCAGTCGCTAAATCACGCCACGGCGGCTAACTACATGCAATTACGATACTTATGCCCCCAAAACCCGCAACCTCCCGGCGGTTCGTGAATAATCCGGGCTAAGTGGCCGGTCAAACCGGCGTCTTCAGTTTTTTCATCAATTATGTCAAGGATACGGGATACTCTCCCGCCATTCCGCACTGGCTGGCGGTTCATCTGCCGCGGGCTGTGGAATATTCCTCGCATCATGCCTTCTACATTACGCAATATGGTGCCACGACCCTGCTTTCGATTGCCTTCGGCTGTTTTACCATCGGCCGACTCTCGGGCAGCATGGTGCTGCGCTTTGCCAAACCCAATTTCATTCTGGCTCTCTATGGATTGATTAATACCTTAGTAATGGTGGTTGTGGTGCTCAACGGGTTGAAGGTCGGCTCGATGACCATCGAACTGGGGTGGATCGGCGTCATCGCACTGATGTTGAGCTACTTCTTCATGTCGATCATGTACCCCACCATTTTTGCCCTGGGTATCAAGGGTCTGGGCAAGCGCACTAAGCTCGCCTCGGGATTTATTGTCATGTCGATTGTCGGCGGGGCCCTGGCGCCGTTTTTCATGGGCTGGATTGCAGATAAATTCTCGATGCGGATCGGTTTTGTCGTCCCGCTGATCTGTTTCGCGGTGATCATGCTTTACGGCTTCACCTGGAAGTCATTTTTCAGACGCGACATGCTGCCGGAGAGTGAGCGTGGCGTCCTGATTGAACCGATTCCCGCACCTTAAAACGCCGCACGCAGCCGACCTCGGTCAGCAAACGTTGGTTGGGGCGACGGATTCAGCCTCCGCCGAGTTCCTGACCGGATCGGCGCATCAGTTCGGTGCGGGAAAGTACGCCTGCAATGGGGGGCGAATCGGGCGTCGGTCGCGGTCCGAGGACCGGCAGTATCGGCGTGTCGTAACGGTTAAATACGTCCAGCGCGTCTTCCAGCGTGGCGGTAGGCTCCAGTGGCGGGATGTCGGCCCGTACCAATTCCGTTACCAGCAGAAGCGGAGCAGCTTCGGGGGCCAGCAGAACGTTTTTCAGATCGTCCAGCGTTAATAAACCCACATAACGGTTGCCGCTGTCGACAACCACAAAATCGCGGACTCCCCGCTCGGTGCTGCGTGCCAGCACCTGGGAGAGCGTTTCATCGGTGCGGGCAAAATGGGGTGTATCGAGCGGCAATTGATCGATCGTCACCCGGCGCAGAGCACTGATTCCTACCGCCGATCCAAGGCGGACGCCCATCTTTTTCAGGGGAAGGGTATAGATGCTTTCGCCGATGAACAGTTGCTGAATCACGGTGGCGGTGACGGCGGCGAGCATGATCGGCGGCATGACGTTGTAGTTGCGGGTGAGTTCAAAGAGCAGAAATATCCCCGTCAGCGGCGCCTGAATGGCGGCAGCCAGGGTAGCGCCCATCCCGACCAGGGCGAAGGTGCTCGGTTCGGCGTCGGGCACAAAGTGCCTGAGCACAACTCCGAATGCACCGCCGATAGCCGCCCCGAGAAAGAGGGACGGGGCAAATACACCTCCGGAACCGCCGCTGCCGAGGGTAAAACAGGTCGCCAGCAGTTTGAGCGCACATACGGCGATCAGAAATTCAAGCGAGATGCTCTCCGCCCGGCCGAAAATTATTTTATTTCCATTGTACCATGCTGGATCGATGATCCGGTGAATGGTGGGGTACCCGTCACCGAATATGGGAATATATCCGGCTGCGAAACGTGAATGCAGGAACGGGTCGCCGATGAAAAGCCCCACAATCACCAGCCCGCATAGGCCGCAGAGCAGGCCGCCGATCGCCGGGTGAAGAGCGCCGGGAATAAAACGGCGCAGCTTGTCATGGAGGTGCTCGCTCCATGTCAGGAGGCGGGTAAAGACGACGGCCATGAGTCCGCAGATCACCCCCAGCAGCAGGAACCAGGGGAGCACGTGGAAGGTGAAATTGAACTTTTCGGCGTGGCGCGGCATCTGAAACAGGCCGCGGACCTCACCCCCGCCGGAGAGGCCCACGTAGGTCAGGGTAGCCATAACCGAGGAAATAACAATCGGAGTGAGCGTGGCGGCGGAAAAATCCTGCAGCACTACTTCGGTTGCAAACACCACGCCGGAGAGAGGTGCGGCGAAAACGGCCGAAATGCCGGCGGCGGCGCCGCACCCGATGAGCACATAATTGTAACGGTTGGAAATGCCGGTGATGCGGCCCAACAACGATCCGACCGATGCGCCGATTACGGCGATGGGAGCTTCGGGCCCTGCGGAACCACCGGAGGCGATGGTAATGCTGCTGGCCACCAGTGTTTCCGCCCCCAGCCAGCCGGGAAGCCGGCCGGATTCCTTATTCAAACTGTATAGAACGCCGGAGAGGCCGTGGACCACAGACTTTCGGTGGCGGCTGAAGAACCAGCGCCAGGCCACGAGAATCAAGCCGCCGACGGCCGGGATGAGCGGCAGAAGCAGCAGGGCGGGCCATCGGGTGGTAACGTGCCAGTCATCGACCAGACGGGAAAAATAGAGGGTGTGCATGGATTGCACGCAGCGTTTGAAGAGCCACGCAGCGGCACCGGCGAGGATACCGACCAGAAAGGACATGCCGATGAGGATTCGTTTTCCGCTGACGCCCCAGCGGGACAGCTTCTGCTGGACCCGGAGTTGCAGCGACACGATGCGTCGCGGGATGTCAGAAATTTTGAACAACGCAACCTCTCGTGTAGCTATTGAGCCGGCTGGGTCAATGAACCGAACCGGACAGCGGCATCCCACCTAAAGTGCCACGGCCTTTCGCTCATCGCTCCCTCTCCGCCGCGGGCTGGCCTGCTGTCCGTCGATGGTGTCGCGACCCCTGCGGTGCTTGATTCAAGCCGACCATATGGTACGAATGAATCGTCTCGAAGTGTTATATGCCGAACTTGGCCTCCCGGCCAGTTTCCCGGTATCCTTGACAGCCGGGCCGCCACGATTTAACTTGCCACTTGGGGAAGAGGCCAGACCCCTTGATCATGAGTCAAGTTTGGGGGGTCCGGCGAGCACGTAGCTATAAACGGGTGGTTGATTTCGGTGGTGTAGATTGTGCCATTGAGGAGGCGTCCTTGAATACAGTAACCAGAATCTTCGTTGTGCTCCAGCTTGTCCTGGCACTTGCTCTATCTGTTCTGGTGGTGGTTTTTGTCAGCAAGCAGACCAACTACCGGAACGAAATAGTATCAACTCAACGATCCGCGATTGCGGCATATGCGGCTCTGGCCAAAGAAAAACTCATGAACAGCAATCTCAGTAATGAACTTGCTACGGCACAGGAGTCAGCGTCATCGGCCCAGCGGCATCTGAATTCGCAGGTTATATCGCTGCAGGGCAAGTTGGCTGATGCTCAGACACAGATCGCCGAGTTGCAAGCCAGCAACGCCGCCAAGAGCACCAACGTTTCGCTGTTGACCAACACCGTCCATTCACTCAACACGCAGGTGGCGGATCAGACTGCACAGATCAACAAGCTCCGGCCGGAACAGTTGACACTGATCAATCAGAACGCGCAACTCTCGCGTCGAGTGACCGAACTGACCAATGAGAGGAATGTAGCCCGACAGACCATTCAGGTTCTGCAGGAGAGTGTGGCGAAACTCAACCATCATCTGAGCGTGGCCATGGAAGCGGCAAAGTCTCCATCAAATACCATGGCGAACAGCGCAGCGGTTCTTAAGGGAGTGCCGACACCCGTAACCGTTAACGGCGCAATCACCAAAGTGGCCAATTACAACGGCAAGGTGTACGTCAGTTGCAACCTGGGCAGCAAAGATGGTGTCAATCAGGGAACTCGGCTGACAGTTTATCGCGGCCAGAAGTACATCGCCGACGTACTGGTGCAGAAATCGGATGCGACACACTCGGTGGGCATTGTTACGCTCCAGGCGCCGGGCGAAACGGTGGCCAAAGCGGATATGGTGATGAGCGGACCGGGGATGTGATCAAGGTCGGCGGTTCTGCCGCCGGTCAAATATGGAATTTTTATCCCGTCGGTCATGAGTCTGAGGTAGTCAGTTATGTCTCGAGTCGGTCAACCAGTTCGGCGTTATGATAAACCGATAAATGTTTACACGGCCTTGGCGTTTATCGGGTTTCTGGCAACGGCGGTGGCGCTGGTGTGGATGCTGCTGCAGTATCGGGTACTGATCGGATTCTGATTCAGCGTGCAAAATGTCAGGTTATGATCAGCCGATATGACGATGGTCCACACGGGCGGGTTGTTGAATTGAGATTTGACGGCGAGTAACTTGAACGTGCAGCGAAGTGCGGGTTATCAGGTATCTATATCGCGCAACTTCACTTACACTACTGACACGGGAGCCCTCGTTGGGGTTACCACGGAGGGTTTCACCCTGCCGATGCGATTCAATGGTGCTTCACATCGGCGGCCTCTGACCAGAGGAGCGCTCTAGCGTGTTTTTTGATTCATTTCTCGGATGGTTCTCCCTCGACATGGGGATCGACCTCGGTACATGCAACACACTGGTGTGCGTTCGTGGGCAGGGTATCGTTCTCAATGAGCCGTCCGTGGTGGCGGTTCGAAAAGGCACCAATATTGTTTTGAACAACGGTAATGCCGTAGGCCTGATGGCCAAAGAAATGCTCGGCAAGACGCCCGGATCGATCACCGCCATTCGGCCCCTGAAGGACGGCGTGATCAGTGATTTTGAAATTACCGAGGCCATGCTTACCTATTTCATCCGGCGTGTGCACGGACGCCGGACTCTGGTGCGACCGCGCGTTCTGATCGCCATTCCCTCAGGCATCACGGCAGTTGAAAAACAGGCGGTTTTTCAGTCAGCGCTTCAGGCGGAGGCACGTAAAGTGTATCTGGTTGAAGAGCCGATGGCGGCGGCCATCGGTGCCGGACTTCCGATCACTGAGGCGACGGGGAATATGATCGTGGACATCGGGGGTGGCACGACGGAAGTGGCGATCATCAGCCTTGCGGACATGGCGGTTTCGGAATCTATTCGTACCGCAGGCGACAACTTCGACGAAGCGATTGTGAACCACATGAAGAAAACCTACAACCTGATGGTCGGAGAACAATTTGCTGAACGGATAAAAATTGATATCGGCTCGGCAGCGGCGGTCGGCCCGGAGGTGACCATGGAGGTCCGCGGTCGCGATATGATTTCCGGGCTTCCTCGCAAATGCGTGGTCACCAGCGAAGAAATTCGTGAAGCGCTGCAGGAGCCGATCGGTAAAATCATCGATGCCATCACCCATACGCTCGAACGGGCGGAGCCCGAGTTGGCCGCCGATCTGGTGGAGACCGGAATTATGCTCGCCGGCGGCGGCAGTCTGTTGCGCGGCATAGATAAAGTGATTCATCAGGCGACGGGTCTGCCGGTGCGGATTGCGGAAGATCCGCTCACCTGCGTGGCCCGCGGTACCAGCGTATTTCTGGAGAACCTGGAGAGCTGGAAGGACAGTGTCGCTGTGCACAGCGATGCGGAAGAATCCTGACGGACGTTTCAACTGGAAGCGTCATGAGGCCCCGATGAAATTTACTCCCCGGCGATCATTCTGGCTTCTCTTTACCGTTGCCATCATATCAGCCCTGATCTCAGCGCGACGCCCGGGTATCCTCCGGCCGCCGCGCAACGCTGCCGCCGGAGTGCTTCAGGTTCTCATGGAACCCGTCTCCTGGACGCTTACCCGTGCACAGTCCATGCTCGATTCGGTGATCTCCGTGCGACATCCGCATGACGGTCGGATCGAGCGACTCACCTCGCATTATGATAAAATTATTACATTGCTCCGCACCCGCATCGAGGTGCTCCAGAACCTCCTCCATCAGACACACCTGCTGGAAAGCAGCTTCCCGGGCATTCAGCCCGGTACTCTCATGGCCGCCAATGTTGACGGCTTTTCCTCCGCCGGAACCGCCATGATGTGGCTCGACCGGGGATATGTCGCGGATCGACAGCTTGCCGTCGGAGATCCGGTCCTGGCGCACCTTTCCCTGGTGGGGAAGGTAAGTTCCGTCGGACCGCAGACCTCCAGCGTCACGCTCCTCACGTCGCCGGCCATGAAGGAGACCGCCCGTATTGTGCGGATGATCAACGGCGTGGAAAGCGTTGTCAGCCGTGATTGTCTGGTTGTGGGTACCGGACTGGGATCGATGCACTGCGAGCTGGATCAATCCATCGGCAGCACCCGGCCCCAAAAGGGCGACCTGGTCGTGCTCAGCGATACCGACTGGCCGGGCGTCATCAACGGCATCACGCTGGGGACGGTCAACTCGGTGTCCGCATCTCATCGCACGGCCCTGAGATGGAGTCTGGCCATCACCCCGATCTGCGATATGCAGCGAATTCATCATGCCGTCATACTGCTGTCAACACGCCATTAATTTATTCAGTGCTGCAGGGTGAGATACACCATCAAAAGCAGGGTTGTCGCCAGCAGCACCGATATGAACCATCGCCATCGCCTCGCCGTGCGATTCAGGTGTTCCCGCATCTGCGGCGAAAAACTCAGTGCGTAGAGATGGGTAATACGGTCATCGATGCTGGGATGGGTCAGAAATCCCCGGTCTGTCCGCATCATATTTTGATCCGCCAGATTTCGCAGTGCCTCGGCTCCAAGAGCCGCCCCGTCAACCATCGCTTCACGCGACAGTTGAGGCTGCCATACGGTTTGACCGGAGGTTGACTTTTCATCGGCAAGTTCCGTGCCGTGTGCTCGACCGGCCCAATGTTTGGCGGCAAACCAGTCGGCCTGTAATTCCGATAGACGACTGAAGCTGCCGAAAGTGAAGACCAGCGTGACGATCAGCAAAGGGGTTGCCGCCGACACGATCGCGCCAATCCGCCCATCGGTCATCCTGGTGCTTTCCGACAGGACGTGAAGCGCTACCATGTAGGTGAGCAGCAGCAGCAGATACCATGTGGCATGGTGATGATGGCCATGGCCGAGTTCATGCGCAAACACGTCTTCCACCTGATTGGGGGTAAAATCATCGACGATCAGATCGGTAATGAGAATATAACGCGGAGGGATCATGGTGCCGATCCAGGCGGCGTTGGCGATCCGATGATGAGTTTGGATGATACGAATATCCGTAATACCGATGTGATGGCGTCGAGCCGCCGCCAACAGTCGTTGTCGGAGGGGGCCGTCCGGCAATCGACGGGTCTTCATGATCCGCACCAGCAGGAAAGGGTAGATGATCCAGAAAACGGGTATCAACAGAATGGACAGGCAGGTGTCGGCATGACGCTGGAAATAATAGAGGTTCGGCAGCCACTGCGGCAGATGGCGGTAGCACCATGACATCACCGTCGCAAAGATGAGCAGCGAAACGACCAGACCTGCCGTCACCCGAATCATATCCAGCGCGTATTGCCATGCCGGCGGCCACGGATATACCTGTTTACCCATGGCGAGCCGCTCGGTATCGCGCAGGTGCCGCCACGAGCAGGCAAAGCGGTAAACGCCGAGTTGTATTAAAAACAGCGCGAAGAAGATGATTCCGGCGTATAGAAATGGAATCAGGCCGGGCGTCCTGGCAAGCGCCGAGTGATATTCCAGCAGATAGCCGAAGCCCAGGCGGCGGACGCTGTAGTAGAGTCCGGCAAGCACACCGAACTGCAGCAGCGCCAATCGTCTCGTCAGGCGGGTGCGTATGGAGCCGGCTTTGGTGAAATTCGCATTCAATTTTCGACGCGCCCGACCAGCCGCCTTACGCGCAATGAGGAAGACAGCAACAAGCCCGGCGAGCATGACCACGATGACGGGCGGCCAGTGATGAAAAACCTGAGCTCGGGTACCCGCCTGCAGTAAGGATACGAATACATAAATGATAATTGCCCAGATCATCTGCGCATAATTTAACCTGATCATGGCAAAATCGCCTCTTATTTCGGGCGATTCGCCTATGATGTCAGATGAAATCTGATTCGGTCGGCCGTTGTCTCAAGTTTGGTAAACGCAGATGAACGGGGAAATGTGAGGGTTTGATTCCCTGTATCCATCTGTCGTCAATAATTTCGGAAATGAATGTGGCTTGTATTTGACGGTAATCGAAACTAAGATTCGAATATGTGAAATGGGTTGGTGACAAGACACTTTGTTGTCCGCCCATTTGGATGGTATCGATTTCGGCAGGATTCGAGCATGCATCCCACAAATTGATTGAAAATTCTGACTGACATTTTTTGGAGATAATGCCATGACCACTCGCCGCAAGTTTCTCAAAGCAGGTGTTGCACTGGCAGCCGCCGGTGTGCCGTGGGGTATTGCCCGCGGAAATATAGCGAATATTAAATATCCCGGTGTATGGCCTTCGCAACCGCCGGAAGGGTGTCCCTTTGCCCCGTCTGCAACGGTGACAGGCTTTCGATTCACCGGGCGTCATCAACAGTACGCCAATGCGGACACCTGGTATCCGTCATGGGCTTCAGATGGGCACCTATACAGTCAATTTGCGGACGGCAACGCCCCGCTGCCGGGCAAAGGGTCTATTCACGTAAACTGCGGCATGGGCATTCGGGCGGATACCGGCCTGGCTCGTATTGACGGCGATGATCCGATGCACCTGAATGTTGAAGCGTTGGGAATCTCCAAGGCGTCGGCGATGCCGTATGGTGGTCGATATCCATGTGCCAACCTCGTCTATAACGGCGTCTGGTACACCGGCACCTATTGCTGTGATGAAGGTTGGCGGACGGAACATGGTGTAAGTTGCAACTGGGCATGGCTCGGGCCGTTTGTCGGATTTCAATATTCACGTGATTTTGGTAAGACATGGACACCATGCCCGCATACGCCGTGGAACCCTTTGTTTCCCGAGGAAGTCGGAAATTGCGGCCCCGCCCTGAAAAAAATCGCTGCAACACGTTGGAAATTGCCCGTCAACCAGTGGTTGGGAAATGTTCCCGGGTCCGCACTATGCGAGCGGATTCCGGGTTTGCCGCTGCCGAAATTCAGCGTTTTGCACGTGGTGGATTTTGGCAGGAATATGGAGCACTCTCCGGACGGCATGGCTTACATGGTCGGTCATGGCCGCGCACCCGGCATCCCTCACCCACGGCTTGGAGCGGTGAGTTGGCTCAGCGGTGATGCGGTTTATCTGGCGCGGGTAAAACCGACACCCGAGACCATTAATAATCCCGGTGAATACGAGTTTTTTGCCGGCTACGATCACCGTCACAGGCCTTTATGGTCAAAGCATTTTTCACACTTAACACCGATGCTGGAGTGGCAAAATCACCTCGGCAACAGTGCGATGACTTATATTCCCGGCCTCGGCAAATACATCTTGTGTATAGCGGACGGTTGGCCTTCCACAAGAAAGTTCAACACGATTGTCCTTGAGTCGGCACATCCGTGGGGGCCGTGGAAGCTTGTTACGTACTTGCGTCACTTCGGAGAACAGGGATATTTTCTCAATATTCCCAGTAAATTTATCTCATCTGACGGACGTAAGGCATGGCTTTGCTACAGTGCTGATTTCACGCGGGTGCGCATTGCATCATTCCCGCCGGGTAGCGGTTATCACCTTTGCCTGCAGGAGATCGAACTCCTGGGGTAAGCGAATGGCCCTCCAGCAGTGCCGCGATCATGATGCCGGCCGCCCCATCTGAGTTGCTCTCATGTCTGGGGTTAATGGTTCGCAGGCAGGGCGCGATTCCGGCGGCGAAGGAAAAAGGACGGCGGCATTGCTGCCGCCGCCTTGGGGGAGATTCAAAAATATTACCCAGACCGTCACCGCTGGCCTTGGTGCCTCCAGTGCCGCTTTCGCATGAGTATCAGCGAGCCGATGGCCCCCATGCCGAAGAGTGCCAGAACGCTGGGTTCCGGCGCCGGGACGGCAGCCGGGTTACCCGCGATCGAATTCCCGCCTGTTCCGTAGCCGAACGTGACACCGGTGATGGAATCCGTGCTCTGCAGATCGGGAATGGTGAAATTGAAAAATACCGGCCCGGCCAGGATCGGATCGGACGCCGATACGGACGATGTATTGCTAAAATACTGATAATCGAGGGAGTTGCCGGTCGGCCCCAAGAGATCACCCTCCGCTCCGCCAACGGAGAGCGAATACTGTCCGGCGCTCTCACCGACGGTCCACGGAACTACCAGACCGGATGTGATTCCGGCCGAAATCGTGCTTGTCTGCAGCGGACTGAGGCCGGTAATCTGGGTCGGACCGGTCTGGTTGTCGGCCGCCATACTCCATGCATACGGATCGGCGGTATCCCCGGCGGCGGCGTCGGGGCCGTGGGGCGCCGAAGCCAGCGAGCCGGAGCCGGGAGTCGAAATGCCAAATGAAATGCCGCTGATGAGGTCATTGACGGAATCGGGCGAGGAATCATTGATCAATTCCACCTGCATGTTCCCCTGTGCGGAACTGGTGAGATACGTAAATATCGCCCGACCGGTAAGCTCGTGGGCCGAGCCCGTATCGGTACTGGGAAGATAATATTCGGCCATCAGATTATCAGCTGCGGCGGGAGCGGCAGTCCAATTCGCCGCACCCATGCTCAGGGCGACGGCGGCCGCCGCCAGAGCGGATATGATGCTTCGCCGGGCTTTGCCGGCATATGACGGAATCGCCATGATGTATCTCCGTAATAAGAGTTCCCCCGCATCACCCTATCCTCCCCGTTTGCCCCGGCTTCCGACTTTTGCGCCCGCCGCACAGGGGCAGGCGATGCATCGGAGCGAGGCAAATGGCGGCAACCGATCCGCAAAAAGTTTTGTCGATGAAGCAGCATCAAGAATCGGCAATTCCGCATCCTGCAGGCGACCGAGAGGCCGATCCGTGGCATCGCCGCTTCCAATTGAACCGTTACATTAAGCTATGATCGGGCGAACGTCAAGAAAAAAACATTTGGAATTCAGCACTCATGCCGCCGATAATCGGCCGGGTTGAGATGCGGACGTTGGGGGGGGTTATCTGACTCTCGAAGAGCCGACGCGCTATAGTGCTACTCAGACCGGGGGGCAAGGACAAGGCGGCGGTCGCGCAGGGCCACATTGAGAATCAACGCCGTAGCCAGCATGTCAGCCACCATCGCACTGCCGCCGTAGGACATGAATGGCAGCGTGATGCCGACCACCGGAATAATGCCTGTGGTCATGCCGATGTTGATGGTGGCTTGGGTAATGATCATGGTGCTGAGGCCGACCACCGTTACCCTGCCCATGATGTCGCCGCTGTTGTCGGCAATTTCAAGACATGCCGCAAAGAAAATGATGTAGAGCACAATGATCACAAGACTGCCGACAAGGCCGAATTGGCTGGCGACCACGGCAAAAATAAAATCGTTGGATGCCTCCGGCAGAAATCCGTGTCGGATGGCGGTGGTGCCGTCGATCCCCTGGCCGGTCAGGCCGCCGCTGCCTTCGGCGATCTCGCTCTGCTGCTTCTGATAAAGATTGCCGTTGAGTTGGCGGGCGGTGGGTTTGTGGAATGTGAACATGGATATGATGCGCTGCTGCTGATAATGGTGCAGGAAAGGGTAGCATCCGGGTGCAACGGCCAGAGCGACCAGTGCAATGGCCACCATGTGGCGCAGGCGTGCCCCGGCGCTGATCAGCATCGCGTAGAGCACGACGGGAAACAGCAGCGCCGTGCCCAGGTCCGGTTCAATGACGATCAGCGCCATCGGGATGGCCATGAGAATAAAAGGAACCACCAGCGAGCTGAGTTTCTGCATATCACGGCCGTGGCGAATGTACCATGAAATAACCAGAACGAAGCCGATCTTGGCCAGTTCGCTGGGCTGGATATCAAATCCGCCGGGGAGAATAAACCATCGATGACTCCCCTTGATGGCGGGGGCGAATCGCACGGCAAGCAGCAGCAGCATGGTGAAGATATAAACGGCGGGCGCCCATGAAACAATCCGCCGCGGTTTGGGCACCATCGCCAGAAGCAGGGCGGCAAGTCCGATGAGGATGTGAATCTCCTGCCGCCAGAGCAGCCCGCGTCCGCAGATATGCACGGCAATGAGACTGGCGGAGCAGAGGACGAGGATGGTGAGCAGCATGAGCCAGGCCACGCGGCTGGCGATGAGTTTGGGGACAACCTGAGTATAGACCTTCTGTAATAATGTCGGGGGGGCGTCCTGGCCGGAGCCCTCTGCGGAAGCTGTACCGGCCAGCGGCGGGGCGATGATGCTTTCGCGTTTTTCCCGCTTCATTAATGTTTCATCCGAGGCAGATACCCGAGAGCCTGCATATCCAGCATACATTTCCGGACAATGGGGGCCGCGGTGGCACCGCCTTCACCCCCCATTTCCACCATTCCAACTACAACGTAACGTGGATTGTAGGAAGGGGCAAAGCCGACAAACCAGCCGTCATCGCCCTTAATGACTTTCATTTTACCGTCGATCTTTTTAATTTCGCGGGTCTGGGCGGTGCCCGTTTTACCCGACGCATCCAGCCCGCTTTGGCCCACCACCGGTGCGGTTCCGCGGGCCCCGTGAGTGACCAGATACATTCCCCGGCGGACGCTCGCCAATGCCGATGGATTGAGGTAAAACCGGCGTGGTTTGGGGTGCGGCACCCCACGAATTAATATCGGCGGCATCCATACCCCGCCGCGCAGCATCGCCGTGTAGGCGTTGGCCATCTGCAGCGGAGTCACGGCCATCGGTCCCTGCCCGATGCCCATGAATATGGAATTGATTCGCTCGGTCTGAGTTTCGGCGCCGGGGCGTGGTGTCGGCAGCATCCCGGGGGATTCATCCGGCAGACCGATATCCGTCAGCGAACCCAGGCCGTAATCGCGGTACACATGCAGCACCCGGTCAAACCCCAGTGTCATCCCCACGGTGTAGAAATAGACATCGCATGATTCTTCAATGGCGTGCACCACATCAATCGGGCCGTGACCATAAGGGTACGACCAGCAGCGGAAAATATTGGGATGGCCGGGGAAGAGATATCCGCGGCAATCAATAATGGTCTGCGGGGTGATGACGTTATGCGTCAGGGCCCAGGACGCTTCCAGCGGTTTGACGATACTGCCGGGCGGAAATACGCCGGAATCGGCACGGTTCAGAAGGGGGTGACCCGGTTCGCGAAGAATTCGGGCGTAGTGCCGATGAAAGCCGTTGAGGTTGTACGATGGCAGGGAAAGCATCACCAGGACATGGTTGGTATGCACCGACATCGCCACGAGAGCCATGGGATGCATCTGCCCGTTGATCTGAAGCATGGGGTGAGCGGGGTCCATGATTTGCCGCACCAGTTCCTGCTCGAGATCAGCATCAATGGTCAGGGTAACGCGGCAGCCGGGGCTGGGCTTGCGGTAATCCATGGCCAGTGGTTTGCCATCCAGATTCAACACTCTCACGCCGCGGGTTCCGCGAAGCTGTTTTTCGCACGCCGCCTCCACACCGGATCCTCCCATCAGGTCTCCCGGCAGATATCCGCCGAGATTCCCCTTGGTGTCCCCCAAGGTGCCGGCGACGAAATGCGGCAGGCGGAACGGATCGGCACGAACGGCGGCGGAGGTGACCGGTTCCAGGGCGCCAATCATCTGTGCCGATATGGAATTAAACGGGTAAACGCGATGGGTGCTGGAAATAATAACGATGCCGGGATATTCAGACGTATGCTTGGCAAAATAAAAGGCAACATTGCGTGAAATATCCGGCACAATGGTGTGGGCCTCGCGGTCTTCTGCAAGATCGAGGCGGTTGGCCTGGGCGAGTTGCATATCCAAGTCGGCGGGAGAGCCGCCGAAGTGCTCATGCTTGCTGCGATAACGGTACACCCATACATCCTGACGCAATATCTGCATCCGGGCGCGGATGGTATCAAATGCCGTAAGCACGGTAGAAAGGGGAAGATGGCAGAGATTGGCAATCCGCTTCGGCATGAGCCGGAGGCGATTGAGGAGTTTGTGTCGTTCCCGGCTCAGATGAGCGAATATGGCAGGGCGGGTTTTATATTTTTTTTCCAGTCGCCGCAGGGCGGTATCCGTGATCCACTGGCGGTCACGATTCATGGCCTGGTAATTAATAGCCAAGTTATAGCACGGCTCGTCGACCGCCAAAATGCGGCCGAACCGATCCACAATCGGACCCCGCATGGTGGGAATGATGTAGTGCCGATAGGCAAAGCTGCGGGACTTGTCCCGCCAATGGACAGCCTCAAATGCCTGAAGCTGTGTGAGCCGCAGCGCAATGATCAACATGCCCAGAAGAACGACCGACAGAAGAAAAAACAGGCGAACGCGTACCATGGCCACCCTGACCGAACCTGTAAACCAGCTTTCAGTATAAGCGAGAGCGGGGTGATCACCATGCGACCGGCGCTCGGGACGCCGGGACGTACTGCACGGAAATCGCGATTAAAATTTCCGCGATTTTCCCAGGATCAAAGCGATAAACGCCTCGGCGGCCGGATTTTTTCCCCCGGCCGCCACCAGATGCAGCGGGCGCTTGATCGACATACCCGTAACTTTCACCTCAATGATTGAGCCGAGCTGAATTTCCTCTTTACATACCAGTGCCGAAATAACCGCCCGGCCGAAACCCCTCCGCACGAATTCCTTAATCGCTTCCGCATTGGCGAGTTCAAAGCTCGGTTTGGCCTTGAGGCCGCGCGAGGTGAGAAAATCATCAAATACCGCCCGCGTGCCGGAGCCCATTTCCCGCAGGATCAGCGGGCCGTGCAGGAGTTCGTCGAGTGTGATCGTGGGCTTGGACCATGGGCCGTCAGCCGGGGCGATGACGATGAGTTCATCGTGATGAAAGATCACCGGATCGGGCAGCGACGAGATCAAACCTTCAACCAACGCGATATCCAGCAGGCCGTCGGCAATTTTCTCTTCGATGCTGCTGGTGTTGGCCAGTTCGACGGTGACCTCGATACCCGGGCGCCGGCGGCGGAACTCCGCGAGCATGTCCGGCAGGAGATAGGCACCGATGGTGGTGCTGGCACCAATGGTCAGCGTACCGGCGGCGGCTCTTTTGAAATCATCAATCGCTTTTTGCGCTGCCGCCTCAATGGCTTCGATTCGGGCGGCATAGTCAAATAATATTTTCCCCGCACGGGTGAGCGTCGCACCGGAGCGGCTTCGCTCCAGCAGGCGAACTCCGAGATGTTTTTCCAGTTCCGCCACCTGCATGGAAATGGCCGGCTGTCCGATGAAAAGCTGTTCTGCAGCCTTGCTGAATGATCCTGCCTTGGCGACCGCTAAGAACAACGCGACGTGATTTCGATTCATCCCATGAGTATGCACGATAACGTGCGCCTAATCAATCAATTCAATTGATGATACAGGCGAAGTTGGATTTGGACTCCATCGGACAAGCGCTGTGAGAGGAATCAGGGCCGATTGCACGATCAGCAATGGCCAGCGACCTCAAAGAAGATCGTAGCACCTCCGAGCGTAATGCCGGTCGGCATATGGGTAATGCCCTGCCAGATTCAAGCCAGATCACCGGTCTAAGCCTGAAACGTTCAGCCTGTCAGGCCTATTCATCGGACGATTAAACAAGCTCTGCACTGCGACGCAGTTTGTCATCGGCCGACGATTTGCCGACAAAAACGCTGAAAGTTCCCGGCGGCGAAACGAACTCACGACGCGACTCATCCCAGTAGTAAAACGCCTGCTGGGTTCGAGGCAGATCAAATTCCACCTTCACCTTTTTGCCGGCGGGGATATGCACACGCTTGAAGGCGACGAGTTGCTTGAGCGGGCGTTTGATGCCGGGCACCTGCGGCGGTGTGATGTAACACTGGACAATTTCGTCCCCATCTACGCTGCCGGTGTTGGCCACATCCACGGAAACCTTCATGGATCGGCCGGCCGTGAGGCGGTGCGAACTGAGTTTCAGATTGCTGTATTGCCATGTGGTGTAGCTCAGTCCGTAACCGAAGGGATAGAGGACTTTCCAGTTGAAGTACATGTAGGTGCGCTTCGTGATGTCGAAATCGTGGAACAGAGGGAGTTCGCCGGTGTCACGATACCAGGTGACGGCTGTTTTGCCGGCCGGGTTATAGTGGCCGAACAATACATCGGCAATGGCGGTTCCCTGCGCCTGGCCGGCAAAAATAGCGCCGACAATCGCGGGGAGGTTGTCATTTTCCCAATTCACGGCAACGGGGCAGTTGGACGAGATGACCAGAATGGTTTTGGGGTTGGCGGCAAAGACGGCTTTGGCCAGTTCATGCTGCGCCCCGGGCAGATGAATGTAGTCGCGATCAAGCTGTTCAGCGTCAACTGATTCATCGGCTCCGAGTACGAGTATGGCCACATCGGCTTCCTTCGCCGCTTGGACGGCACTCTCAAATTGGGTTTTGTCGGCCGCTCCCACTACCGTACAACCTGGTTCGCAGATGACGGTAACCGGTGCTGGGCCATGGTGTTGATACACGATGGGTGTAAATGCGATCCATTCAAGGTTGAAGAGCGCCTTGCCATCGCCGCTGCAGGTAAGAAACAGCTTGTGTTTACCGCTGACGGTCTTCAACGGGCTGTTCAGCGTGACCCAATTCTGCCCCCACCCGGTGTTCTTGACATCGAAGTGGGCGATGACCGGGCCGTGGCGGGAATCAATATGAACCTCAAGCCGTCCACCGGGACCGTCGCTGGCAACGCGGGCAAGAAGTGCCGTCTTTCCAGTGATATCAGTGGCCGGCAGTTCCAGCCAACTTCCATTGTCTAACTTACAGACATTCTGGCCTCCTTCGGAACACGGCTCTTTTTGGACCGGCCGAGATGCCGCGACGAAATCGGATGCACGGATGCCCGGCACGGACGAAGCGGGCACTCCAAGCGCGTTGGCAATTCCCTGGAGTGGAGACACTCGATGTGCCGGATTGCCACTGTATCCGCCAAGGTGAGCCTGAAGAGCCGTGGGGCCTATGACGGCAATGCGCTTGGTCTTATTTTTATCCAGCGGCAGAATGCCATCGTTCTTCAGGAGGACAATGGATTGCCGAGCCGCTTCCAAAGCCAGGGCCGCGTGGGGGGGCGACGCCACAACGTCGAAATCGATCTTGTTGTAAGGACACGCGTTCGGCGGATCGAATTCACCGAACAGGAATCGACCGGTGAGCACGCGTGCCACCGCACGATCAATGGTGTCAAGCGATACCAGTTCGTCGGCCAGCGCCTTGGCGGTGTATTTTTGATAAGTGTAACCGCAGTTCGAATCACATCCGGCATTGAGCGCCAATGCCGCCGCCTCATGAAATGTCGGCACGAAGTGGTGAGCACGGCAGATGTCCGCCACGGCGTCGCAGTCGGAAGCGACATATCCCCGGAATCCCCAACGCCGCCGGAGAATATCGGTAAGCAGCGTGCGGTTGCAGGAAGTTGGAATTCCATTGACGGCATTATAGGAAGACATGAGCGTAAAGGATTTACCTTCCCGCACACACGCCTCGAAAGCCCGTGTGTAATATTCCCAGAAGCTGCGCGGATCCACAGTTTCGGAAATATAATGGCGGTCGTCATCCGTACCATTGCAGATAAAATGCTTGATGCACGCCGTCATTTTGAGGTATTTTTTGCTCGGTCCCTGAATGCCGCGGATCACCTGCACGGCCAGCGTCGAGACCAGCAGCGGGTCCTCACCGAGCGTCTCTTCGATGCGGCCCCATCGCGGATCCCGGGCCATATTGAGGGTTTGAGGTGAATAATAAGCCAGACCTCGATTGTATTTTTTATGGTAACCGCGAGCTTCATCTGAAACAGCCGTGTAAATTCGGTATTGGAGATCAGGATTCCAGGCGTTTGCCAGGGCGAGAGGAAGCGGGAAGGAGGTGACCGGTGGGCCGGTCACAAGACCGTGAAGCGCTTCGCCGGAGTAATAGTCGTAGGCGGGTAAGCCGATACGCGGAATGGCCGGGGCGGTGTATCCAAGCTGACTGATTTTTTCTGCAACGGTCATCCTGGATACTAATTCGGCGGCACGGCGTCGGGCCTTCCGGATGGCGTCTGCGGAGATACCGTAATCCGGCCCCTTTTCATCCGCCCATTGCATCAAAGCGGTTCGATGCGGCGTGCGACCGGGCTTGCGAACCAGAACGGCGGCTGCTCCGGCTGCAAGAACCGAACGGCGGGAAATGCCGTTCAACTCGGGTGGTTTGCGGTCAGGCTCTTCCCTATTGAATTTTGGTGCGGTGATTCCGATGGTTTTTTCTGCCATGGGGTGCTCCTAGAAATTTAACATCTTCGACATCCTACGTTTAATTATAACGTTTGTTCAGTGCCATGTCTTGGATCCCCCGGGCGTGTCACGCAACTCGCGGGTTCTCTCAGGATCGCGGCTGCAACAGGAGTCAGGCTTAGCCCTGAATGGATTGATTTCGCCTGAGCGGACAGGCACTCGCTGGAGGCGATAATACCACGATAGAATTTCAACTCAGCCGGGCGATAGCGTCCCAAGCGGATCAGAGTTTGCTCCGCAAGTTGTAGATGCACTTGCGAATTTGTTTTGAAAGAGTAAACTTATCCCCATGATCAGCGGTGTTTTTTATCGCAACGCATCTCGCTGGAGCAAATTTTTTACCGAGCTGGACGGAGTTTGAAATAGATCGGCCTCCGGCGAATATGAAAAGATCAGTGAGGATGCGGTGACAGGGGCCGATGAAAATGCGTGGCTGTTTTTGATCAGGACTTAAGCCCGAGCCGGGCTGTCGAACGGAGTCGATATGCTGGCGTATGACATCGACATGTCTGTTGAATGTGCCCGAGGTAAATGGATTTTGATCGGACGCCTATTGAGCTCGCTCCAACCTCGAAAAATGTTGATTCACCTCGTGCTGCCGATGGCGTATAATCTTTCGCAGCAGATCGGATCGCACAAAGGCGGATTGCACGGATGGTTTTTCGCCGGAGGCGAGAGGCGGTAGATTTGGGACGCAATGTGTAGAGCGGCCCGCAAGGTTATGGTCAAGGAGTGACCCGCATGGCTAAAACTCGAACCACCACAACTGCGGTTGCGCAGGATATCAACGAAGTCTGGATCAGCTTCAAAGCGAAGCCTACCGAGGCACTTCGTAACTTATTGATGATGGAATATCTTCCGCTGGCGAAATACAACGCTGAACGTATTTACGCCAAGTTGCCGGACGAAGTGGAATTGGATGACCTGATTCAGGCCGGTACGTTCGGCCTCAAGGACGCCATTGAATCATTTGATCCGGCCCGCGGTGTCAAGTTTGAAACTTATTGTGCACCGCGTATCCGCGGCGCCATTCTCGATGAACTCCGAAACATGGACTGGGTTCCCCGCCTGGTTCGGAGCCGATCGAGCAAGGTGGATCAGGCCACCCGCCAATTGGAGATGAAACTGGGTCGGCCACCGACCCATGAGGAACTCTCCGCCCAGATGGGCGTTCCGAAGGATGAGCTGGATAAGATGCTCAAGGACTCCAATGCGGTTTCGCAGGTCAGTTTATCGCGCAAATATTTTGAATCTGACGGATCCCGCGACGTTCACGAGGTGGACATTCTCGCAGATAAAACGGCTCCATCCCCTCTGGACGAAATCTTCCGTCGAGATTTCAAGCAACTCATATCACGTGGCCTGTCACGGTCTGAGCAGATGATTCTGTATCTTTATTATTACGAGCAACTCACCATGAAGGAAATCGGTGACGCCCTCGAACTTTCTGAATCGCGTGTCAGTCAGATGCACTCGAGCATCATTTCACGTCTCAAGACGCAACTTGCCAGCCGCGAAAAGGAATTTTTCTCCGATTAGCCAAGGGATCGGCGGGATTCTGAGTTTAATTTGATATTCTCTCCGGTGACCATTGCGGGCATCGTTCCCATCTTCTTCCAGCCCTATTGTTATCCCTTATTCATGAAGATTCATGCATCTGGGCCGTTGGATTTGTCGCAGGAATTTTAAAATATATCCGGCCCTTACTCTGCGCGGTTTCTCATGTCCAATCGCCGCAACTTTTTCAGCGTGGATGGATCGTTGGGTCGGGTAACGAAAAAAGGCTTGATCCGCGGGATTGCCGCAGGGATCAAGCCTTGGTATCCGGTGTTTGCCTTGCGCAGGCTTACCGATGATCAAACTTTATTCGGCTCTCAGGCCCGTTTACGCCTGACCAAAAGCAGGCCCGCACCGCAAATTCCGAACAGCGCCAGCGTGGCCGGTTCCGGCACAGCCGTGACGGATACGTCGGTAACATCAGCGGTCAGATCGCCGGCGCCGCTGGAATTCAGAAATTCCAGAGTAGCGGTGGAGGCGTCGGCAATGAAACTGAAGCTTTCATTGGTGAAACCATTCTCGGCGAGTGCCGAATTGATATGTTGGCCTGACGTGCCGAGTACCGATGCCGTTAAATCGACGGAAGTATCCCCATTGCGAGCGGCGGCCGCGTAGGATACGAGGTACTTCTGTCCGATGGTAAGGCCGGTAAGCTGCTGTGAGATGCTGCTCCCCGCACCTTGCAGAAAGGCAAAAGTCACCGACCCGGCATTGGATGGGGCGAAGGGGCTGTTGGTCTGGCGTGTTCCGCCGCCGTTAACTCCGACATTGCCAAGGGCCGTCCAATCTGTAGGTGCTGACGGATTGGCGGTTGTGCCGGCGTCGTAACCAGGATAAGCGCTGTAAAAAGATGCATTGGCGGTAAAATTTCCGTTGACGGCGTAATTGTTTACGGGTGCTTGCGGCACGGGAAACGAGTTCGTTCCAGTCGCCACGTTAAATGCCGTTCCCTCGGATGAGAGCTTACTGGTGTTGGCAGAAAGTTTATTCGTACCGGACCCCAAATTGATCTGGTAGGCCTGCGTTCCAGTTAAGCCGGTTATGGTGCTGGTTTGACTGCCGGAACTGCTGGCCAGCGTGGCAAAAGAGTCAGTAAAAGTTGCCGAGCCGAAGTTCGCCAGCGGCAGGACTGTGAGGGAACCATTAGAAGATACAGTAGCAGGTGCTTCCGCAATCCATTCGGCGGTAGTGCGGCCAACGCCGCTCGTGCTGGCATTATCAGTATAGGCTTGCCCGGTCGTAGTATTCTGAATGGCGAGGGTGAAGTCCTCACTTCCACCCGTGCCGGCGCCAGTGTAGGTTACCGATGCGGTGATTTTATCGCCGGGATGGACCGCAAACCCGGAAATGGAGTAGGAACCCGCAGGATATAGCTCGGTCCACGCATAATAATAGCCTCCGGAACTGTTAGAATAATCTGCCGAGACGCCCAACTGTTCGACGGAATTTGTGCCGAAACCATCTAGGCCCACCCAGAAAGCTGCGTAAGTGCCGGATGAGGTATCCGGGGAGGCTGTTACCGTCGGAACCGTCCACGAGCCGACAACCGAGGTGAAGGCCGATTTGCTGGGTGCGGTCAAGGCATAGCCGGACCAATTGTTCGAGGAGGTTGTGATGGGAGTTGATGCGAAAGTATTGGTTGCACTCAGCGCCGCGGCGCAGAGTGCGGCCCCTGCCAAAAGGCTGCGGCACGTTCGCAATGATGCCCTTTCGGTCGCATCGGCGGTGGGCGAGGCGTGCTTTTTACCCGCGTGCCGCCCGCTGCGATGCTCGGGGCAATGTGATCCGGTTTCTAAACCGTCCAGCTTGCCGCAATGTGATTGGAAGTTTGATGAGAATTTCCTGCTCATACCCGTATCCCCTTAAAAGCGCACGCCGGGATAAAACATCCGGCGAACCGCAGTCTTTGCCACCCGGCGCAAACGGAACCATTCCGCAGCGATCCATGGCAGCGTAAGTCGCACTTTCTTGTCGGGGGGTTTATGGGGCCTTGCTCACTCTTGCCCTACCCCCTCCGGCCCCGCAATTTTGCGAAAGGCCATCCAGCGGCAGTTTTACCTTAGGGTAAAGCCACCCTTAAACGTAACTCTTTCAAATTCAGATGTCAAGCGCGATTCATATTTTTATCGGCCAGAGTCAGAAGCTGCCCCGGATATCGGACGTGATAAGGGTGTGCTGTGCCAAATATGCGCGGTTTTCCATTTCCAATCGCCGCGAATTTTCAGCGTGGATGGATCGTCGGGACGGTATGTGAGCCGATGACCGAGTCAACGGTCGATCCGGTGGGTGCCGTCAACGCATAGCCCGCCCAATTTGCCGTACCATCCATCGGCAACAGGCGTCGAGGCTGACGCATTGTTTGCATTCTTTGCCGCGGCGCACAAGGCGCTTCCTCCGACGTCCCAATTGTGCGAGAGACTCTTTGGAGGCTTTTTTACCCGAAGGTAAGCCGAGCAGCGAAAATCCGAATGTTAAATTTGACTCGCGCCTGGAGCACTTCAACCTTTGAACCATCCCTCCTGAAGCACCATGGCGATATTGATAATATATTGCTCAGCACTCAGATGTTCATATTGATCGCTTTTGAGCCGGAGTATTTTCTGCATGCACCCCGCGGCAAGTTCAAAGAGTTCTTCCCGGGCGCTAACCTCGATCTGATCCCGTCGCAGGGCCAGATCAATGATCACATCGCGCTGTACGACCGAGATACGCTCCAGAATGCGGGCGCGGATCGTCGGATCGGCCAGAAAACTGTTGTCGCGCCGTCGCATTTCACGGCTGATGGCGGCAGGCAGCGCCGTGCGCCGCTGCCGAATCACAACGGTCTGACCGGCAAAATCTCCGATCCGTCGATGCCACCGGTCCGCCATGGCCACCAATCCGCCCAGCAGCATAAGTTCCGGAAGGAAATCCACCAGCCGGGCCATATTCCGGATGATGACCGCACCGGCGGCAAGCCGTCGTCCGTCGGCATCAATCACCTGCAGTCCCATGACTTTTTTGCCCGGCGTGCGTCCACGAAGATAGATTTCGAAGATGGGAAAGTAGCCGACGATAATGATAAAACTACCGAGGGTGATAACCACGTACGCCAACGTGATCGAGATAAGTGCGAGTGTGGGGACGGCTACGAGTTCGAAGGCGATGAGGGAAACCAATATGAGGGCGGCATCGAGGATAAATGCCAGAGCCCGGGAGTAAATACCGGCAAGCTCAAATTGAAGCGTTATCATTTCGGGGGTCGTGATCATGTAGCGGCGCATGAGTCTGCTCCTTGGCCAGCGACCGCCCCGCAGAGGCGATCATATCGGAGTATAATCGAGGGCGAAAAAATGGAGGCGGGTTTTGAGGATTGTTTATTCATGACGCAAAGGCGATTTTGGTTTCCACTGGCGTTGGTAGGATGGCAATACTGGATGCCTCTGCTGTTCGGTGGTGCGGTGCTGACGGCCGCCGCCGCCCTGCTGCTGCCCATCTGGGCGGCTGTGATACCGGCGGTTATGACATTGGCGTGTCTGCTGTTTTTCCGCGACCCGCTACGACGTGTGAGTTCCCGGCCGGATGTGATGGTATCACCGGCGGATGGGGTGGTGACTGAAATTGCGGTGGTGGAGTCGAAACGGCTCTCGGGCGATGTGCTGCGGGTGAGCATCTTTCTGTCGGTGCTGGATGTGCACCTGAATCGCAGTCCGTGCCGGGGGACGGTGCATTCGGTGAATTTTGAAGCTGGGCGTTTTCTCGATGCTCGACATCCGGAATCGGGCGTGCAAAATCAGTCGAATAACTTGGTCATTAACACGTCTTACGGGCCGATTGTGGTGCGGCAGATTGTCGGGGCCATCGCGCGGCGGATCATCTGCCCCGTGCGCGAGGGGCACGTGCTGGATCGTGGAGAATGTTTCGGGATGATCGCATTCGGCAGTCGAACCGAACTGCTGGTATCAGGTCCGGAACGATGGACGCTGTGCGTGAAAGTCGGCGATAAAGTGCGTGCCGGTTCCAGCATTATTCTGGAATGCAAAGCGGAGCAAAGGGGCCCGACGGTGGGCTGATCCGTGGTCGCCGGCGCGTTGCACTACTTCTTCGGATAAATAACCGTTTCAAATTTGTCGTCGTGCACACCGCGTAATCCGTGGGCGTAGATGCTGTGTTTACCGCCGATGCGGATGGAGGTGGACATGGCTGCGGCGACATCCACGATCACGCTGGGGGTTGTGATGTATACGCCGTGAAGCACGGAACAATCTGTCACCAGGACTTTTCCATGTGACGCGGGGAACACCGTGATGGCATGGGTGAGATGCACGTTGTAGGGTACGGCGTAGACGTGCGGATGCACCTTTTGCACCATGTGCCACGCGTGTCCTTTGGGGCCGAGGATGCCGGCGTAGGGAGTCCAGATGATGACGGGCCCCTTTTTCAGATTACGTTCAAGGCGGTTGACCAATTGTTGACGTTCACCGGGCTGGAAGCGAACCAGCATCCAGCTTTGATTGACGACTTTGGGGGCCATCTGGGTGGCGAGGGAAAATCTCCGGGCACGGAGATTGTTCACCCGGCGGTGCCCCCAGATGATTTTTCCGCTGTTGACCATATAGGCTGTCCACGGTGCCCAGCCGAAATAGGGCCCGTAGCCGGTGGAGGCGAGCGGTTCAAAAAAAGTGCGATGCTGGAATTTTTTCCTGCTGTGGTAGGCAGGCACGTAACCGTAATAATACTTGAGTGCCGAAGCGAGCGCGTCGTAAGAGCATTGATCGAATTGGCCGACCCAGAGGGCCTTTTGTTTTGGTGACGGTGCTTTGGGCCCGGCGCAGGCGATGCCGGCGCCGACAAGCAGCAGGGATGCGGCAAGAAGCATTGGAACTTTTTTCACCGGCATAGTATTCTCCTCAAACAAGCTGCCAATGTCGGGGTTGCGGTCGCTGGTAACGTTGCCGCCGCCGGAAGATTCTTTCTTCGTTCCGGCGCTGACGAAGCGGGCGGGGTTGGGCTGGTGATCGCGGTTGGTGGGGGATTTTGGGGGTGATGTCATCAGATTTCAGAAAATTCAAAAACATGATTGAATTTTTCTTCCCAGTCGGTAGGATATGGGCCCATTGGAAGGTGCCGCAGCGGATGTCCGCGGCTGGACCGACTCGAAAAGATGGAGTCATGCTGGTAGGTCAGATTGACATGTTCGGCGGCAAGCATTAGCATCGCCGACCGGACTTTGTGCAAAGTTTCACAACCTCGCAATTGCGAGGGGTGAGGATTGTTGGAAAGCCGCCGCTTGGGCCCTGTTTAACTGCCCGGCTATCAGGTGGCAGCCTGTTTGAGGATTGCGGCCGAATAACATGAGCGAACGTCCATTTTTTGTTTTTCCGAAGTGGTCGGACTGGCTCACAAAAGTCATTGTGATCTCCACGCTGATCATTCCGGTTTATCTCGTGATTTTAATCGCATATGGTTGCAGCGCACGGACGCTGAACGTCAATTACGCGCCCAAGCAGCCGGTGCCTTACAGTCATGCCTTCCATGCCGGTAAACTGGGTATTAACTGCGAATATTGCCATACCGATGTGAAGCGGGCCGCCTATGCAGCCCTCCCGCCGACACAGACGTGTCTCAACTGTCATTCTTTGATCGCCTCCAAGAGCCGCAAACTGCAGGCCATCCGTAACAGCTACGGCACGGGCAAAAAGAGTCTCGCGGGGCTTTCGGTACCGTGGATTAAGGTCGACGACCTGCCGGATTATGTGTATTTCAATCATGAAGCACATGTCAATGCGGGTATCAGTTGTCTGGTGTGCCATGGGAAGGTCAACGAAATGACCCGGGTCTATCAGGCCAAGCCCTTTAATATGGCATGGTGTTTGAATTGCCACCGGAATCCGGCACCGTATCTGCGGCCGCGAAATCAAGTGACCAATATGAGCTGGACCGGCAAGAACAAGGTGAAACTGGCCAAAGATTTGGGGCTGACCGTGGCCACGCTGCCGCACAACCTCGGCAAGTATCTGATGAAGCGTTACCACATTCCCAGTGTCAAATTGCTAACGGACTGCGAGACATGTCATCATTAACTGAAAAATTAGCCACCGGCCGACATTACTGGCAGAGTCTTGAAGAATTTGCCGGAACTCCGGAATTCACGAACATGATCGAGCGTGAATTTCCGTCGCGAGCGTCGGAGTTTCTCTCCGGTGACCGGCGTCGTTTTCTGAAGTTAATGGGTGCCTCGCTTGCCTTGGCAGGGCTTGCCGGGTGCCGCCGTTATCCCGTCCAGGAATTGGCCCCGTATGCTCATCGGCCGGCGAATCGTGATCCGGGCGTTCCGGTGCAGTACACCACCGCCATGGATATCTCCGGTATCGGGCAGGGCCTGATGATCACCAGCTATGACGGCCGACCGATCAAGGTCGATGGCAATCCGTCGCATCCGATGAATCGCGGCGGAAGCGATTCATACGATCAGGCCAGCATCATGACGATTTATGATCCGGATCGGGCGCGCGGGGTTGTGCAGCGGGCCAACGGAAAATATATCGACAGTAACTGGGTTACCTTCTTCGAGAAATATTGGAAAGACCGGCTTGCGGAGGCGAAGAAAGATGGGGGGCGCGGGTTCGCTGTTCTGGCTCAGGCGTTCTCATCGCCCAGCCTGCACCACATGCGTGCCCGACTGCAAAAAACGCTGCCTCACATGCAATGGTTTGAATATGAGCCGATTTCGTTTGATAACGACCGCGTCGGTACGAAAATGGCTTTTGGCAGGCCGCTGCGCGTGGTTCCTGAACTGCACGCGGCCCAGGTCATCGTGGCGATTGATTATGACATGTTCGTCGGAGACCCGCTGTCGGTAAAGCTGGCCCGTGATTTTGCCGAAGGCCGCCGGATGACCAATCCCACCACCGGTGCTCTGGCGAAAAAAATGAATCGCTTCTATGCGATTGAATCAACATTTTCCATCACCGGCTCGCAGGCGGAGAATATGAATCACCGCATGTCGATGGCGGGTGGTGATATTGTCATCGCGGTGGCGATGCTGGCGGCCGAATTGAAAAAGCAGGGGTTGCATCTCCCCATCGATCTCCCGGCGATGCCTCCGGCGCCCAAAGGATTTGACGAAAAAACGTGTCGTGCGATGGCCGCCGATCTGCTTGCCCACAAGGGGCAGTCGGTTATTACGGTCGGGCACCATCAACCACCGGTGGTCCACGCCCTGGCGGCGGTGCTCAACGATGCGCTGGGCGGCACGGGGCGCGCCGTGAAGTATTACGATGTTCCAGACCCTGACCGCAAAACGCACCTTGAGGCCATTACGGAACTCACCGATGCCATGAACACGGGCAAGGTAAAAACGCTGGTGATTCTGGGTGGCAACCCGGTATTCACGGCTCCGAATGATCTGAATTTCGGCGCCGCGCTGGCGAAGGTGCCCGACAGCATTCACCTTGCGGATTACGACGACGAAACCTCCGCCCTGTGCCAGTGGCATCTCCCCGAGAGCCATTATCTGGAGAACTGGAACGATGCACGTTCCTATGACGGTTTGATCTCGATTGTCCAGCCGATGATCGAGCCGATCTTCAACGGTAAGAGCCCTGCCGAAGTGGTGGCAATTCTCAATGGCGAGCCGCATCTGGGCGGCTACCAGATTGCACAAGATGCCTTGGGTATTAAAGCCAGTCAGTGGAAATGGAAAAAAGCCCTGTTTGATGGCTATATCGAAGGGACGGCATGGTCGCCGGCGCACGTGCGGGTGCACGCCGGCGATCTGACCGGGGCGCTGGCTGCGGGTCTGCAGTCGGCGGCGGGTCGAAAGCTGGCGACGAATGAATTTGAAATTGTCTTCCGGCACGATACGAAAATGTATGACGGGCGCTGGGCCAACAGCGGTTGGTTGCAGGAACTGCCCGATCCGATGACCCGGCTGACGTGGGACAATGCCGCGATGGTCAATCCGAAGACGGCCCAGGCCCTTGGCCTCGATCCGCATGTGTCGCAGATGATTGAAATCAGCGTTGGTGAGCGGACGCTCAAGATGCCGGTGTACGCGTTACCGGGGCAGCCGGAAAATTCCATCAGTCTGCCGTACGGTTATGGGCGCACCAAATCCGGTGTGGTGGGGACAGGAACCGGCTTTGATGTTTATCAGTTGCGGACCAGCACCCACATGGACATGGCGGTCGCAACGGTCAAGCCGACCGACGAAACCTACCAGCTCGCGACCACGCAGAACCATTTTGTCATCGGCGTTGTGGGTGAAAAGACGATTGCCGAGCGGATTCCTCAGCTTGTCCACATGGCGACTTTCAAGGAGCTGCAGGCCAATCCGTCGCTGGGGCACAAGCGGCAGACGGCGGTGAATCTCTGGGATGAGCATCACTACAACACGGGTTATCAATGGGGCCTTTCGGTGGACCTGACCTCCTGCATCGCCTGCGGGGCGTGCGTGGTGGCGTGTCAGGCGGAAAATAATATCCCCATCGTGGGCAAGGCCCAGGTGCTCAACGGTCGCGAGATGCAGTGGATGCGTATCGACCGTTATTTCCGCGGTCCTGATCTGACGCGGCCGGAATCGGTTCATGAGCCGGTGATGTGCATGCAGTGCGAAAACGCCCCGTGCGAGGCCGTATGCCCGGTGGGCGCAACGGTGCACAGTCAGGATGGACTTAATGAGATGGCCTAT
The DNA here is from genome assembly GCA_049965755.1 of Phycisphaerae bacterium. Classification (GTDB taxonomy): domain Bacteria; phylum Planctomycetota; class Phycisphaerae; order WQYP01; family WQYP01; genus JAJZGD01. The sequence goes on from JBMFVY010000011.1 coordinate 29,422, forward strand.
AACCGGTGCATCGGCACCCGTTATTGCATGAATAACTGCCCGTATAAAGTCCGTCGCTTCAACTTTTTTGATTACAACAGCGGTACGCTGCAGAATCTCTATGAGCCGAATCTGCTGCGCAAACCCATGAATGATCTGGTCGCCATGCAGCGGAACCCGGAAGTGAGTATCCGCGTCCGCGGCGTGATGGAAAAGTGCACCTATTGCATTCAACGCATTGAGTTGACCCGCGTAACGGCGGAACGGCAGAACCGCCGCATTCGAGATGGTGAGATTGTCACGGCCTGCCAGCAGGCGTGTCCGACGCAGGCGATTGTCTTCGGCGATATATTGGATAAATCATCGAAGGTGGCGATTCTGCGCAATCAATCCCGCAGCTACGGTCTGCTCAATGAAATGCTCTTTACCAAACCGCGGACGACGTATCTGCCGAAGATTTCCAACCCCAATCCGCACATTCCGCCAAGCGAATTGCCGGACTTGGGAAGTATGTGATGTGGAGGCACGAAACTCAGTCGCTTCGTAGGATGTGATGCAAGTATGACAACGATTGAAATACCGCAGACGAGACTTGAAACCGGTTATGACAATACCGCAGAGGATTGTATTAACCGTGAGCCGCTGATCACCGGGGAGGCGACGTACCATGCGGTTACCAAGATTGTCTGCGCCACGCCGGAAGCGCGGCGGGCACCGAAAATCTGGTACGTCTGCTTCACCATCTCCCTGATGCTCCTGTGTGTGCTGTTCCTGACGATTGCGTATCAGGTATTCACCGGTGTCGGTGTTTGGGGAAATAATTCTCCAAACGCATGGGGCTTTGACATCATCAACTTCGTATTCTGGGTCGGTATTGCCCACGCAGGTACGATGATTTCAGCTATTCTGCTGATGTTCCGGCAGCGCTGGCGAACGGGTATCAACCGCTTTGCGGAAGCCACGACGGTATTTTCCGTTCTGTGCGCCGGCATCTACCCGGCCATTCACGTTGGTCGGCCTTGGTTTGCGTATTGGTTGCTCCCATATCCGAATATCATGGGGGACTGGCCGAATTTCTACAGCCCGCTGCTTTGGGATGCCTTGGCGGTCGGTACCTACAGTACCTTCTCGTTCCTGTTCTGGTATTTCGGGATGGTGCCGGACCTGGCTACTTTGCGGGATCGCGCCAAAACCCGCACCCGCCATACGCTGTATGGGATTTTTTCACTCGGATGGCGCGGTTCAGCCCGGCACTGGAAGATTTATGATCGCGGCATGATCATCATGGGTGGCCTCGCGTGCGCCCTGGTCATGGCCGTGAGTTCGACGGTGAGTACCGATTTCGCGGTATCTCAGCTTCCCGGCTGGCATGAAACCATCTTCCCGCCGTACTTTACGGTGGGCGCGATTTTCTCCGGTTTCGCCACCGTCATCGCGCTGGCGATCCCAGCCCGACATCTGTTTGGGCTCAAGGACCTGATCACCGAGCGGCACATGGACAACCTCGGCAAGCTGATGCTGGTGCTTTCCTCCATCGTGCTCTACATCTACCTGATCGAATTCTTTACGGCCTATTACTCGGGCAATATCTATGAGCGGTTCGCCTATTACAACCGCGAATTCGGCCCGTATTGGTGGATGGGCTGGGCGATGATGTTCTGCAACGGCGTGGTGCCGCAGGCACTCTGGTTCAAGAAAGCCCGCACCACATGGTGGCTGTCGCTGCCGATTGCACTGCTGGCTCTTTTCGGCATGTGGACGGAGCGCTTCAGCATCATCGTGACATCCATTCATCGGGACTTTTTGCCGTCGTCGTGGCACATGTATTCTCCGACGATCATCGATATCGGCATGTTCGCCGGCAGCTTCGGGCTGTTTTTCACCCTGTTTTTACTTTTCTGCCGCTTCCTGCCGATGGTCGCGATGTCGGAAGTAAAATCCATTCTTCCGCAGTCGCATACGCATCTGCCGGAAGATTGCAAGGATGCTCAGTAAGATTTGGAGCGTTTTAAGCGGAACGAATGATGAGCACTTATACACCATCCATGGATGCCCCGGTCGAAGAGCCCGCCCTGTATGCGTTGCTGGCGGAATTTCATGACCCGCAATCGCTGATGAATGCGGCGAACGTGCTGCGCAAGGCCGGCTATTATCGATGGGATTGCTACACGCCCTTTCCGGTACACGGACTGGACAAGGTGATGGGGCAGCGCCCGTCAATATTGCCGGTGGTGGTATTTACCGTGGCGGCGCTGGGGTGCATCGGTATGCTGGCGCTGGCGTGGTATTGCAACGCGTTCAATTACCCGATTATTGTCTCCGGCAAACCCTATTGGGGTCTTGGCCCGCACATGTTTCTGGCTTTTCCGGTTACGGTTCTCGCCAGCGTGGTAACGACTTTTTATGCGACATTTATCTTCTGCAAACTGCCGATTTTTCGACACCCGCTTTTCACCAGTGAGCGCTTTCGTCGCGCAACGGATGACGGATTTTTTATCGCCGTAGAGGCCCGCGATGCGAAATTTGACTTGAAGGTCACATCCGAGCTGCTCAACTCTGCCGGGGCATTGGCCGTCGAGGAGGTTCGCGACTAACTCATGAAACGTAAAACGCGAAATTTTTATATTTACATCAACATCGGCCTTCTGGGACTGGTTCCGTTCGGCCTCATCTGCCTGGCGCGCCATGAACGCACCACCACACCCCGTTGGGCGATCATTCAAGATATGGACAAGCAGCCCTACTATAAGCCGCAACGACCGAGCAAACTATTTGCCGACGGCCGTGCCATGCGCCGGCACATCCCCGGTACGCTGGCGCAGCAGGATTTCATCTACGTCAATCAGGCTCAAGTCCGCGCCCATCCCAACAACTGGGCCAAGGGGCATGTGGTGCTGAAGAACAAGACCCTCTACGACTCGGTGCTCTACGGCCAGAAACTGGTGCACGGGCAGGGACAGTGGCTGGCGCATATCCCCATTCCGATTACGAAGCGGTTTGTGGAGAGAGGGCGGACGGAATTTAATATTTTCTGCGAACCGTGCCACGGATACAACGGGCGCGGCAACGGCACCGTCAACCGCTGGGACCAGCGGCTCCGCAAGGACGGCTCGCCCGATGCCGGCACTTGGGTGCCGCCAAGCGACCTTCTTGGCCCCGGAGTTAAGTTTCTTTCCGACGGCCTGATTTTCAATGTGATCAGCAATGGCGTCGGCACCATGGCGTCGTACAAGGATCAGATTCCGGTCGTGGACCGGTGGGCGATTGTCTCGTATGTGCGGGCGCTGGAAAAATCGCAGAAGGTGGTTCCGGTATCCAAACTGCCATATCCCATTCGCCACAGCCTGAAATCGCTGCCGGTCAAGACTACAGGCAATGGGAAGAAGAAATGAAACGTCTTTTTAGCAGGAGCGCGCGGTGAGCGTGTCTGATAAAAACATAGTGCTTGGAACCCGTGAGCAGGTATACATGGAGCGTATGGCTCCCCGGGTGATGAAATATGCCGGTGGAATCGGTATCGCCGCCCTCATTGCCGCAGCGCTGCTCGGGCTGGCCCTCCACGACAGCATGAAGCAATTCCTGTGCAGCTATCTCACGGCGTGGGTCTTCTTCTTTGCGCTGGCCGTATCAGCGCTCTGGTTCGTGCTTGCTCATCACCTTTTCAAGGCCGCGTGGAGTAATGTGGTTCGCCGGATCGGCGAGGCCGTTTCCAACAATTTTATCCTGCTGGCGATACTCTTTATTCCAATCCTTCTGGGCATGAGGGTGATCTTTCCCTGGACCAGCCACGCCTTCATGATGTCCGGCCCGGAATTACGCCATAAACAATTGTTCCTCAATACCCCGTTCTACATTCTTCGAATGGCGATTTATCTGGGCGTTCTGGCCGCCATAAGCATGTATTATCGCCGCATGTCGCTGTTGCAGGATCAGGATGGTCATGTATCGCGCCTGCTGCGTCTGCAGAAGAATTCGGGGTGGTGCTTCCTGGTGGTCTGCTGGATCATGAATCTCATCGGTGTTGATCTGGTCATGAGCCTGCAGCCCAAGTGGCTCACGTATGTCGAGCCGCTGTATTTCGCCACGGGGTGCGCGGTTACGTTTTTTGCCGCCTTACCTGTTATTACCCGCTGCTTTCAGAGGCAGGGCTTTTTGCCCATGGTGAACAAAGAACACTACCACGACATGGGGAAATGGCTCTTCGCGTTCGTCATGTTCTGGGCCTACATCGGCTTTGCTCAATATATTCTGATATGGTACGGCAATGTTCCGAAAGAAACGGCGTTTTTTCTGTTCCGGCAGATAGGCCCGTGGACAGCCATCTCGATCGCCTTGATCATCGGCCATTTCCTGATTCCATTCCTCGGATTGATTTCAAGGTGGCCGAAACGGCGTCCGGGCACATTGGTATTCTGGGGTGTGTGGGTGCTGGTGTTTCAATATCTGGACTTTTTCTGGCAGATTCAACCTGCGGTGTACGTCCAGTCACAGAAGGTGCAATCCGCACCGGTGAGCGGCTTAGACTCCTACAAGCTCCTCGGCCCGGCTGATAAAATGGTGTGGATGCCGCTGCATCCCCTCCCTCTGCTCATCAGCCTGCTTTGTGTTGTCGGTATCGGCGGCGTATTTGTTGCCCATACGTTTTATCTGTTGGCTAATAAATCTCTCCTGCCCCTTCGGGACCCGCGATTACCCGAGGCGCTGGCGGTGGAAAGTATATAGAGGTGTACCATGTCCCATGATGAGCGCCTGGGTATAGAGCACCCGATCCGACCGGAACCCGGTGCCCACAATCAACGCGATGATGTCGATGCCAGCGGTATTTTTATCGTCGGCATCACCATGGCGCTGGTGACGCTTGTTACCGTGCTGTTTATTTCAGCTTATTACCATCATTATCGGCACGAACTCTACTTTCAGCGAATGAGCACCGTCGGTAATTGGGCCGCGGCGGTGAAACAGGAACAAGTGGAGCAGATCGAGCCCCATTATGCGAACGCGGCTCATACCAAAGCGACGATTGGCATTCAGCTCGCCATGGATGAGGTGGTGAAGCAGTATCAGGCATACGCGCATCCCAAGCCGGTATCGAAAACCCCAGAATCAACGCACGCTGCCGCAGCCGGGCCGATTCGGCCGAAGGGTCCCCTGAGCGTTTATGGTAAAAAGCTTTATGCATCGTTGGGGTGCATCGCCTGTCACACCGTGGACGGCAGTCCGGGCGTGGGGCCGACTTGGAAAAATCTCGCCGGGTATCCGGTACAACTTACGACCGGCAAAACCGTAACCGCAGATTATAAGTTTCTTCGTACCATGGTGTTATACCCCGGCAAAATGGTCGTTAAGGGGTTTCCGAACATTATGCCCAATTATGCCGGGAAGCTGGCCGGCAAGAAGAATATCTATAAGCTCAATGCTATCATTTGGTACATCAATAAGCTGAGTAACAAGAGCAGCAAAACGACTCAGCCGCCGATGCCCAATGGATGATTTGGACTCCTTGGGGCGTATAAAATAGATGGTGAGGCGGACCTCACAAGGTGTTGACGATGGTTGTGAATGAAAGACGAATCGGAATTGAGAGGGGGAGATCGAGATTCTCTGCCCGGTACGTTCGCACCCCTCTGATTTCCATCCTGACCTGCATCTGCGCATGCTGCAGCATCATCAGTCTGCTGAATGTCGGGGTCGTCGAGGCAAGTTCTTTCGGCCAACTGGCAGCCAATGCTCAAGACAGCCGCGATGCCCAAGTTGCGGGGATAAAAACGCATCCCGGACGAAAAATTCCACTCAATCTGAATTTCATCAATTCACACGGTAAAAAGGTAACTCTGGCCCAATATTTTCGCAAGGGGCGGCCGGTCATTCTGAGCTTTGTCTATTTCCGCTGTCAGGGCGTCTGCCCGTATGTGGAAATGGGCTTGGCAAACGCAATGAAACGGCTTTCAGATCGCATCGGCCACGACTATGATGTGGTGACCGTCAGTTTTGATCCTACCGACACTTGGCAGGCGGCGGCGGATAAAAAGGCCGGGTATCTTACCGCCTTCAAACGCCCGGCCGCTTTCGCCAAGCACTGGCATTTTCTCGTAGGGAAACAGTCCTCGATTTTGCCGCTCACCAACTCCATCGGCTTCCATTACATTTTCTACCCGGCGACGCACACTTACAATCACGCGGCGGCTATCTATGTGCTCACACCGGGCGGGCGGATATCCAACTATTTTTTCGGCATCAAATATGATCCATCGCAGCTCAGTTTGGCGCTGGTGCAGGCGGGCGATCATCGTATCACGAACATTTTCGATCAGGTATTGCTGCTGTGCTGTTCATTTAACCCCAACATCGGCAAATACACGCCGGTCGCGGTGCGCGTGATGTCTTTGGCAGGGGTGGCGGTGATTTTGGGGCTTAGCGCCATGTTTGGTACACTTTTTTACTGGGAGCGACGGCACCGCCCCGATCGCTCCACCGTTGATCCGAGCAAAAACACCGAGATCAAAGAGAAGGATAATCATTGATGGTTGCCGTTGATATATTGCCGCATATGTTCCATCACGCGATGAGCTGTCCGTTGATCGGGTCTTACGGCCTGCCGAACAGCGATTCTACATTCGGTCCCAAAGTGCAGTTTCTCTGGAATTTCTGGTTTTGGGTATCGGTGTTTTTCACGGTTCTGATTACGGGATTGACGGTTTTTTTTAGCATCAAATATCGCTTCCGAAAGGGGATTCGTGAAGTGGCTGATCCAACCGCCGATCACAATACGCCGCTTGAAATCACCTGGAGCGTCATCCCGCTGATCATCATGATGGTGATGTTCATTCTCGGCTTCAAATATTACATGGATATGGATCAGCCCCCGAGCGGATGTTACAACATCGGGGTGGTCGCTTGGCAATGGAATTGGCAATTCAGCTATCCGGATGGTGCCACCACCAATACGCTGTATATCCCGGTTGATACTCCGGTGAAGTTCTCCATGACATCCAAAGATGTACTTCATGGCTTTTGGATTCCCGAACTCTCGATCCAGCGCGATGTGATTCCGGGCCGCACCATGACCGTCTGGGTCAAGGCGATTCATACCGGCCATTTCAAATTGCAGTGCGCTGAATACTGCGGTGACGGGCACTCCGAGATGATTGCCAATGTGGACGTATTGCCGATTCCTGAGTTCAAGAAAAAATTGGCCCAGGCGGCCGATATCTGGGTTCACGATGGCAAGGTGTTGCCGCTGCATGTGGTGGGTAAAAAGATTGCCGAGCTCGAGGGGTGCCTCGGGTGTCATTCGGTCAATGGTGCCCGCGGGACCGGCCCTACATGGAAAAATCTCGCCGGATCGCAGGTGAAATTGGTAAGCGGGACCGCCACGGCCGATTACGCCTATCTGCGTCAGGCGATTCTTTACCCCGGACACAAAATGGTGGCGGGATTCAATAACGTCATGCCGAACTACTACACCGATTTTGGTGGTGCGGCCCATAAAAAGCAACGTAAGCTGGACGCGTTGATCTGGTACATCAATTCGCTCAGCGTGCATGCAAACAAGGCAAGTCACCCACCGGTGCCGGACGTGCCCGGCAAGGCATCAACTTTAAGTGCCTCCAAACAGGCAACGGCGGCACCCGCCGCACCCACATCGCCAGCCGCCGTGAAAATGCCAGCCACCGCACTGCCGATGATCGCCGAGGGGAAAAAACTTTACGCCTCTATGGGGTGTATCGGCTGTCACACCGTCAATGGAACCGCCGGAGTAGGGCCGACGTGGAAGAACCTGGCGGGATACCCGGTCAAACTGACGTCCGGAAAAACAGTGCTGGCGGATTATAAATTTCTCCGATTTATGATCCTCTACCCCGGTAAAAAGGTTGTTGCGGGCTTTCAGCCGATTATGCCCAGCTATACGACTGCACTGGCGGGGGCCAAGAATGTGAAGAAACTCGATTCGCTCATCTGGTACATCAACTCGCTGAGCGATAAGGCATCGGCTTCAACCGAGCCGCCGACGAAATGAGCGTTTGCCCAGGCTGGGTATAAGGAAATGATGGAACGGATATCAGAATAATCGATAACATGAATTTTTCAGCCTATGCCCTATGGCTATAATGGGGCGTAAAGTGATGCCCGATATGGAGTTATTTCTATGACCGCTGTTGATATGCCCGGTAAACCAAAATTGAACTACCTCAATTGTGACAAAAGTATTAAGTCGTGGCTGCTGACGCTGGACCATAAACGGATCGGCGTCATGTATCTGATTGCCACGCTTACCGCCTTCTTTATCGGCGGCATGCTGGCGGAAGTTATCCGCACGCAGCTGCTGGTACCCAAAGGGCTGATTTTCCACGCCACGAAGCATATGTCGAGCTTCGCGGCCTACAAGCACTACAACCAAGTGTTTACCCTCCACGGCATCATCATGGTGTTTATGGTGCTGATCCCCATTATTGTCGGTGGATTGGGTAATATCGTCATCCCGCTTCTGCTGGGCGCGAAGGATGTGGCATTTCCCCGCCTTAATCTGATGAGCTTTTATCTGTATGTGGGCGGCGCCATCATGGCGATCATTTCAACCATTGCCGGTGCGGTGGATACCGGTTGGACGTTCTACACGCCGTTCAGCATTCAAACCGAAACCTACGTCTGCTTCATGGTCGGCGGCATATTCCTCATCGGATTCAGCTCAATTTTCACCGGTATTAACTTCATCGTCACAATACACAAGATGCGGCCGCCGGGGATGACGTGGTTCCGCATGCCGCTGTTCCTCTGGGGAATTTATGCGACATCCATCATTCAGGTTGCGGCGACACCGGTAGTCGGTGTCACGCTTCTCCTGCTGATCCTTGAACGCACCATGCACATCGGCTTCTTTAATTCCGCGCTGGGCGGAAGCCCTGTGCTGTTTCAGGATTTCTTCTGGTTCTACTCCCACCCGGCCGTCTACATCATGATTCTCCCTGCGATGGCCATTATCAGTGAAATTGTTCCCACATTCAGCCGCAAGCACATTTTCGGCTACGAATTCATCGCCTTTAGTTCGTTGGCAATTGCGCTCATCGGCTTCCTGGTCTGGGGCCATCACATGTTCGTCAATGGCCAGTCCGCTGAACTCGATACGATCTTCAGCATCCTCACCTTCCTCGTAGCGGTGCCGTCGTCTGTTAAGGTTTTTAACTGGCTCGCCACGATGTACAAGGGGGCCATTAAACTCGATACGCCGATGCTCTACGCCCTGTCGTTTATCATTCTCTTTACCGTTGGCGGATTGACCGGCGTGGTGCTCGGCTGCATTGCCGAGGATGTTGTACTGCACGATACCTACTTTGTCGTCGGGCACTTCCACTATGTGATGTTCGGCGGCACCATGATCGCCTTCATCGGAGGCCTGCATTACTGGTGGCCGAAATTCACGGGCAAAATGTACAACGAAACCATGGGGCGCATCACCTGTGTTCTGTTGTTCATCGGCGTCAATGTGACATTCTTCCCGATGTTGATGGTGGGTGCCGAGGGTATGCCCCGGCGTTACGCCAGTTATCTGCCGCAGTACCAACCCTACATGATTGTCTCGACCATCGGCGCCTACATCCAGCTTGTGGCGTTTTTGATGATGGCCGGCTATCTGCTGCATTCGTTGTTCCGTGGCAAGAAAGCTCCGGATAATCCGTGGGGCGGTGCGACTTTGGAATGGACAACTGCGTCGCCGCCGTCGCATTACAACTTCGACGATACTCCGCTGGTAATTGAAGATTGCTACGACTACTCGAACGTGAAGTTTGACGAATCCATCGGAGGATATGTTCGCACAGATGTGCCCACGCCGGCGGAGCTGACGCCCGTCCACGCCTGATCCGGATGGTTGGGCCGGATAACGTCTGACGGGAAAGCACTGTCGCATGGTGGCTCGAATGGAGTTGAATCGGTAAAATCTCAATCAGCGGGCCACGTGCCATGCAGGCAGGTGGTGCCGCTTTGACCAATGGCCGAATCGGCGGAACTCTCGGCCATTTTTTATTGACTTGATTGTGAAATTTTTCATCCAGTTGTGGAGTCGTCGATGAGTGAAGCATTGCAGGTCGGTGCAAACCCGGAGGTGGTCAAGAAACACCTCGCCCACCACTTTGACACCATGCAGCAGCAATTTGATGCCGGTAAGCTCGGCATGTGGCTGTTTCTCACGACAGAAGTACTCCTTTTCAGCGGCTTGTTCTGCGCCTACAGTGTTTATCGCGCCCTGCACCCGCAGATATTCCAGTTTGCGGGGGAATACCTTGATCCGGTTTCCGGCCTGATCAACACGCTTATCCTCCTCACCAGCGGCTTTACCATGGCTCTGGGCGTCCGTTTTGCCCACACGGGTAACCGCAAAGGGCTCTCCGTCTGTCTGATCCTTACCATGCTTGGCGGCTTCGGGTTTCTCGGAATCCACGGATATGAATATTTCACGAAATATCGCGAGCGGCTTCTGTGGGGCACCAACTATCATCCGGTGCTTGGGCCGGATCATCAAAAACTCCTTCCACCAGCCGGACTTCTCGCTCCATTGGCCCGCCCGACACCCGTGGAAGTCTCGCCGTGGCATAATCTTAAGTTACTCAAGCGTCAGGGCTTTAATGTGGCCCATTCCAGCATAATACCGGCGCCGGTCGGCCCGGCCGGTGTGGTGGCGAAAATGAAGCGCGAGCCGGCACTGGGGCCCTACAGCCAGCCAAATAATGTGCAGATTTTCTTCGGCGCCTATTTTCTTATGACCGGGCTCCACTCCATTCACGTCATCATCGGCATTATTCTGATGATCTGGCTGCTGGTCAGAAATATCCGCGGTGATTTCGGACCGAGTTATTTTGCCCCGGTGGAATTTGTCGGACTCTACTGGGGTATCGTGGATATGGTCTGGATGTTCCTGTTCCCACTGCTGTATCTGGTTCACTAAGTTATCCTGCGGCCGACGCCCTTACGGAGATATACCATGAGCGATCATGATCACGCACCGAAAAATCTCGCACCCGCCAAAGCGCACATCGTTTCCGTTCCGACGCTCATTGTCGTCTGGGTCGTACTCTGCGGTGGTGCGGTGCTCAATTTGCTTTTGAACTCAGCCCGGATGGGCGGATCCGACGTCTTTGTCGAACTGGTAATAGCCTCCTGCATGGCGACCATTTCCGCTCTGTATTTCATGCACCTGCGTTACGACAATCTCTTCAATATGGTGGTGATGATCCTCGCCTTTCTTTTCGTCACGCTCTTTATCACCTGGTCTTCCATGGATGTGGTGAATTATCGCGATCAGCTTAACTCCGGCGAGTCTCAGGCCATGATCAGCGCATACCATGCACAAAGTGCATCTCACGGCAGCGGCGGACATGCGGCGGCCCCATCCAAGGCGAAATAGCGAAAGCTTTCACCCCGGCCGTTTCGTCGCCCAATAGCCCGGGGCACCGTACACGCGCAGGTGTACCCGCCGGATCGCAGCTATAATCGTATAGTTAAGACAAGACGCTTGCGTGTTTTCGGCGGCCGGTCGATAGCGCCGAGCGCCTAAAGGGGCAAAGATGGACACGTTGACCTCCGATCAATCACCCGATTTTCCCGGCCGTCCTGGACGTAGTCTGGGTAATTCCGATCCATTGCATGTTTCGGGAGCGGGTACACTGGGCATCAGCATACTCGTCGGATCACTGACGATTCTTTTCCTCTCCAGCCTGATCGCGTTCGTCTATTACCGTTCGGATTTCCTCAAATCGATATCGATTTCTCTGCCAGATGGTCTGTGGCTCAGTACCCTGATCTTGCTCGCAAGTTCCGTCACCATGCATGTTGCGAAAAAAAATATTACTCAGGATCATGATCGCACCTGCGCCCATTGGCTCACCGCCACATTGATTCTCGGCTTGGCCTTCCTCGCGATGCAGGTGGTGAATTGGCTGGCCCTCAACGGTCAACTTCATCAGAGCCAGCATGCCGTAAGCGCTATTTCACTGGTGGGTCAGTCCAAGGTGGGCGGCCTGAGCCGGGCCGATGCAGCGGTCGTGGAGCGCCATGTTCTGTTCGTGGCATTTTATATGTTCACGGTTCTCCATGCGCTGCATGTGATTGCCGGCTTGATTCCACTCGGTGTGGTCAACATCAAGGCGTACAAAGGGAGATATTCCTGCAATTATTATCCGGGCATTCGATACATCAACATCTATTGGCATTTCCTTGACGCCATCTGGCTGGTGATTTTCGTTACGCTCCTTCTGACTTTTTAGCGGATGACCATTCCGGTCTAATGGTATCAGTTGAGAATAAACTTCCTCTCCAGTTTTGATTGCATGACGACACCGCCGCGTTACTGCCGCAAGTTAAGCTATCCCTTCGAGTGATTAAGTATCCAATCGCGAAGTTGAAACATTTCTGTCCGTGTCGGAGGGCGTGGTAATGCCGCGTTTTCTTCGGCTTTGAACTCTTTGCTGGCTTGACCGCCGGTCGCCTTGCCAGAGCGTTTCCGGATTTTACCGTCAGAATTCGCGGCTTTCATGGCAGTCTGTTTGTCGCGCTGGGCACGTCTTGATTTCTCATTGCCGCTGCGACGATGGGGCCCGGTCGATTTCCGCAGCTTCGCGTGGCTATCAGGCACCGGCCATTCAAAGATGATGCGATACAGCTTCTTGCCAACCGGCGGAATCACGGGATAAATCCGATGCAGTTCGGCCAAAAGTTCCGGCAAATCGCGAAAGCCATCGGCTTGGGCATCGATCTCCGTTAATTCGGAGATATCACGTATCAAATCAATACGCTTGATCAGCATCCTTCCCAAGCCGGGGGTGTAGCTGACCTGCCCTTCGCTGACGATGGGGCGCGTCCAGAAACGCAGCGTCTGGCGTTTTTTCCCATCACGAACCAGATCGACAAGATGTTTTTTCAGCAACAGCACGATATCAGGATAAACCGACAGACGGTGAATTTCTACGGACCTGGACGTTTGAGCAGATCGTGATCCACGATGAGCGGCATCAAGCCGAATGCGGACGTTGGACTCACGGGAGGCCAGCGGCGCGGAGTTCTGCCGACCGGGCAAAAAAAAACGCCGGACGGGATTCGTCCGGCGCTGGGAGACACATAAAAATAGGGGAGTATCAGCTTTCAAGACCGCCGCGGTATTTACGCGGCCGTTCCGGCTCGGTTGCTTCGGGTTCATCGGCAGAGGAACCGCCCTGAACACGCTTGAGCGAAAGACCGATCTTGCGATCATCCATATCGACGCGAAGAATCTTGACTTCCAACTCATCACCAAGCTTGACCATATCCTGCGGATTTTCCACCTTGTCATCGGAGAGTTCGCTGATGTGCAACAGACCTTCCAAGCCCGGTTCCAATTCCAGAAATACCCCAAAATTGGTGATTTTGGTGACCTTGCCGCGGACAATCATGCCCGGACGGTAATTGGTCGGAATGGCGTGTATCCACGGGTCTTCGGTGAGTTGCTTCATACCCAGTGCCACGCGGTTCTTGTCCTGATCCACGCTCAGCACCACGCACTGCACGACATCCCCCTTCTTGAGCTGCTCGCTCGGATGAGCAATCTTCTTCGTCCAGCTCATATCCGTTACGTGAAGCAGACCGTCGATGCCTTCCTCAATTTCAATAAATGCGCCGTAATTGGCCACATTTCGCACCTTGCCGGTGACGACTGTACCGGCCGGGTATTTGTCGGCAAGCACCGTCCACGGATTGGCTTCAGTCTGTTTGATGCCGAGGCTGATCTCCTGTTTGGCCTTATTGACTTCAAGAATGACGACATCGACCTCTTCACCGACGGAGAGCATTTCGCCCGGATGATTGATGCGCTTCGTCCAGCTCATTTCAGAAATATGCACCAACCCCTCCACACCCTCTTCGAGCTTCACAAAGGCGCCGTAAGTGGTGATGTTGGTCACCTGCCCCTTGACGCGTGTACCCACCGGATATTTTTCGTCGGCATGTTCCCACGGAGACGCATGTTTCTGCTTGAGGCCCAGTGCGATTTTTTCCTTTTCGCGGTCAATGCTGAGCACCATCACTTCAACTTCCTGCTCCAATTTCAACACGTCACTGGGTCGATTGACGCGGCCCCAGCTCATATCGGTGATATGCAGCAGGCCGTCCACGCCGCCGAGATCGATAAACGCCCCGAAATCTGCAAAGTTCTTCACAATGCCGTGGCGCAACTGGCCAACCTGAAGATCGTCAAAGACCTTCTGCTTGGCCTCGGAACGCTGGCGTTCCATGAACTTGCGTCGGCTGATGACGATATTCCGGCGTTCCAGATCGATTTTGAGAATTTCCGCCTCAACAACGCGATTAATAAATTCGCCGATCTCGCCCGGCCGTCGCACATCCACCTGCGATGCGGGCAGAAACACCGGCACGCCGATATCCACCAGCAGACCACCCTTGATCTTTTTGATCACCTTGCCGCTGACCGGATCACCTTCCTTCTTGGTATTGACGATGGTTTCCCAGCCGCGGATACGGTCGGCTTTGCGTTTGGAAATCTGCACGAGGCCGTTTTCTGATTCCACCTGTTCAAGGAGCACGACGACTTCATCCCCGACTTCAACATCGCCGGGGTTATCGAATTCGCGAGCCAGCGACAGGACGCCTTCACTCTTGAGTCCAATTTCCAGAATGACGTCGTCACCCCGAATATTGACGATTTTGCCGGTCAGCAGAGAACCGTTGGCAAATGTTTTGCCGGAATTTTCCAGCATGGTGTCGATGCTGACATCTCCACCTTCGTAGAGGTCTTTGATCTGGTCGTTGCCGCTCTGGCTGTCAAGACCGAGCTCCTTGAGAAGTGCGTGGTTTACCATAAGAAATAATTACCTTTCCTCGCCGCTTGCGTTTCGCCGCCGCTTTACACCGAACTGGGTTTCAATAGGTCGAATGGCAAATGGGATGGAAAAAAGTCGCCTCGGATATTTCCAGCGGCCTTACGTCAGCCGCCGCAACTGCACCGAAACTTCGCAGCTATCAAAGCCAGATCCCCGGCTCAGAATAGATATAGGAGTATATATGAATGCTGCCGAGAAGCAAGTCCGGTGTGGCCCCTGGGATATAAGATCGTCCGTCCGGGCCATCGCTTACCGCATGTTCGCTCAGATATCGTGCCTTTGAGTCAAAGTGTCACAAGGGGCGTCAATTGAACCGCTGATCTGATCGTTTTGTGAAAATCCAGAACAAGTATGAAGGAAACTCCGGTATGAGGGTACTGGCCAATCATTTGCGGCGGATTTTCTTCAGGAATTCGCAGGGCGATTCCCGGGAACCATATCAGAGGAAATATGTCGAAACCTTCAAAGCGAGCCTCCGGCGCATATGCCCCACCGCTATCTGAGAAGGAACAAGGATCGGCTGGCTGAGGTTGCGGCGTATGGACCATCGGATTTGGAACAGGAGTGGGAAATACGGCAAGCATTCCGCATGTCAGCATTACCCACAAGGTCGATACGGTTGCCGCCAAAACAAATTTACAGCCATCACGCAGGCCGCTAACGCACAGTCGCCTGATCAACACACTTTCCGTGTATTTCTTCCTCCTCGTTTATCAATTGAACTACGTCAGTAAAATTCAGCTATGACATACTTTCCAGTTTTCGGGCAGAGATTTCAAATATTGAAATGTGATTCCCCATCATTAGAAGGTAAATCATTAATTTCACAGGCGGATTCGGCAGAAAAGGGTTCATCACATCTGAAATTTCAACTTTCAGATTTCAAGGGGTGGCACGGTATTGAGTTATAGACGAATTGGGCGATGAGGGACTCGAACCCCCGACATCCGCGGTGTAAACACGGCGCTCTAACCAACTGAGCTAATCGCCCGTCCGATCGCTCAGCGCGATCTTGCCACACAGAATTCTACCGGCTAAGCGGGCGTGTCACAATCACGGCCCCTTGCCGTCGGCGGCGGTTTCCGGCCTGATTGCGTATCGCTCATGGCTGGCGTATCGCCCTCAGGCGCCCGAAAATTTCAAACCCATCGGTGGCAAAGCGCATAAGATTACATAGCGGCCGGTGCGACACACGGTATTGTCAAGCGGGCTGCGATGCGTTATCAACGCATATAGTAGAGGAGAACGCTATGCGCCGTATGATCACGATCTTCTGTCTCTTCGCCCTGGCGTGCTGCCCGACGGCCTGGGGATGGCGGCCGGTCTTTAATCCGAAAAATCTGCGTGACACGATTACCGTGCAGATCGTCAAACATTGCCGACCCGCCATCGTCAGCATTACCGCTCATCGCCTTATTCGCCAGGAAGTTAATCCATTTGGAAGCATGTTTCCCCTGCCGATGGGAATGGGAACGGTTGAGGAGGAGCCTGCCGATTTCCTCGGCAGCGGCTTTATCATTCAAAAAGACGGGTACATTGTCACCAACAACCATGTGGTGGATCAGGCCCGCAGTATCCATGTGAAGCTGGCCGACGGCCGCAAACTCGCCGCGACCGTGGTGGACAGCGATCCGAGTGCGGATCTGGCGATACTCAAAATCACCAAGCCGGGCATTTATCCGACATTGCAGCTTGGCAGTTCGACGGGGCTGATGATCGGTGAACCGACCATCGCGGTGGGCAATCCATTCGGCTATTCCCAAAGCGTGAGCTCGGGCATTGTGTCGGCGACGGGGCGTACCATACGCGAACCCAATAATCCGCATCCGCTGAAAAATCTCATCCAGACTGACGCGGCCATCAATCCGGGAAACAGCGGCGGGCCGCTGCTGGATGCGTATGGGCGTGTGATCGGTATTAATACCGCCATCCGCGGCAATGCTCAGGAGATCGGTTTTGCCATCGGGGTTGATCGGCTTAAGCAACTGATTCCGACGCTCATGAACCCCGCAGTGGTGGACGGACGAAATGTGGGTGTGCGATTCACTCTGGTGCCCGGTCATCAAGGTGTCGCGGGTCCCCACGAGCATGTCGTGGTGGCCGGCACCATGGGGCCGTGGGTTACAAAAGTGGACGGCGTGCCCATCCATACGCTGCAGGGAGCCTATGCCGCTTTGCTGGCGATGGGGGTGCATCAGAAAACGGTAACCGTCACGCTGGCCGACGGAACCGAGCGAAGTTATCCCGTAACGCGCGTGCCTCCGTCACCGATTGTTCTCAAGGCCCGAAAACTTCTCGGGATGGTTGTCAAACAGCTTACGCCTGCGATGGCGGGTCAGATGAAGTTAAGTGTCAACAGCGGTCTGCTGGTCACCCAGATCTATCGGCACTCGATTGCCGACAAGGCAGGTCTGGAACCGGGTGATGTGATCATTCAGATCGGGCCTTACCGGGTGCGAAATCTGGCATTTCTCGGCCGACTGCTCCCGGCGCTGGCCAAGGCCCACCGCGTTGAAATATTGGTTCTGCGCAACGGCCGGGTCGGCGCAGGGTATCTGCAGATGAATGGGGGCTGAACAGCTCCGGCCGCAGCCTCCGATTGAATAAGGAAATGAATCTCATGAGCGATATCGCCACCCCCTCAGTGATGCCGCATAATCGGACGGGGGTCAATTTTCATGATGTTCCGAAGCGCGTCATCCCAGGGCCGGTGATTGATGTTCACACACATA
The DNA here is from genome assembly GCA_049965755.1 of Phycisphaerae bacterium. Lineage (GTDB taxonomy): Bacteria > Planctomycetota > Phycisphaerae > WQYP01 > WQYP01 > JAJZGD01. The sequence continues at coordinate 46,994 of JBMFVY010000011.1, forward strand.
CGCAAAAACCGCATCTGACGGCGGAATTTCTCCGCGCCGCCGACACCTACGGCATCGGCCGCATTTTTACCATGGCCCCGCTGGAGGATGTCGATGCACTGCGGGCGGCATTTCCCGGACGGTTTGAATTTATCGCCATCCCGCGCTGGCAGGATGCGCCCAACCGTGAGGAATTCTTCCGCAACTGGCACAGACGCCTTGTTTCATTTTATGAAAAAGGATCGAGGATTATTAAATTTCACATGGCGCCCGGCAGCCAGAAACGCTTCGGCGCCGATCTTGACAGCCCTGAAGTCCGCGAAATCATCGATCACGCCTACCGCCTCGGCTACCATTTCATGAGCCACGTCGGCGACCCGAAGGCATGGTTCGGCGAAAATGCCCGCTACAAACCGTCGGAGGGGCACAAGGCCTTTCACGAACAGTTTGTCATGCTGGACCGCATGCTGGAAAAGTATCCGGACCGTATTCACATGGGGGCTCATATGGGAGGCTCGCTGGAGGATATTGAAAGTCTTGCCCGCCGCCTGGATCGTTTCCCGCACTACATCATCGACAGCAGTGCCACCAAGTGGATGGTTCGTGCGGTGGCCGAGCAGCCGCTTGAGCCTTTGCGTGATTTTTTCATCCGCTATGCCGACCGCATCCTTTTCGGGAGCGATCTGGTGGTAAATGAAAAATACAACTATGAACACTATCTGAGCCGCTATTGGGTGCACCTGAAGCTTTGGGAATCCAATTTCGACGGGGAATCACCCATCGAAGATCCGGACGCGCGGGACGGTCGGCCCATGTTGAGGGGGCTGCATCTGCCGCCGAAGGTGCTGGAAAAGATGTATCGTATCAATGCGCTGGAATGGCTGGGGGCCAAGGTATTGCGGCAGCCGCTGGAATAGCGGCGGCGGTAATGTCGGATCAGGTGGAAACGAGAAAGGCTCTGTGGGATGCATGGACAAAGTTGTTTTGATTACGGGGGCGTCTTCGGGCATCGGGGCGGCGCTGGCCCGCGAACTGGCGCTTCACGGAGTCACATTGGTGCTTGGGGCCCGGCGCGTGGAACGGCTGGAGGAACTCGCTGCCGAAATTCGGCGCCTTTTTCCTCAATCTCCCGCCCCGCTGGTTCAGCGCTGTGATGTCGGCGTCGCCGCCGATGTTGAAGCCCTTTTTCATGCGGCCGTGGAGCGATTCGGTCGCGTGGATGCGGCGGTGGCCAACGCCGGCTATGGAATTAAAGCCGATGTGCATGAAACCACGGAAGAGCAGATGCGCGATATCTGGCAGACCAATCTGATGGGCTCCTGGTATGTCATGGTGCAGGCCGCCCGGGTGATGATTCCTCGTAAAAACGGCCATATCATACTCGTGTCGTCTGCGATCGCCCGACGTTCATTGCCGCAGATGGGGGCCTATGCGATGACCAAAGCCGCCCAACTTTCGCTGGCCCAGTCGCAGCGAGTGGAATTGGCACCGCACGGTATCTGTGTGAGTTCCGTTCATCCCGCATCGACCGAAACAGATTTCTTTCGCGAGGCCAGCCGCCGAAGCGGTCGCGCGGTGGGGATGATCGGCAAATCTCAGTCGGCACAACGCGTTGCGCAGAAGATGGTGAAATTAATTCAGCATCCTCGCCCCGAGCTCTGGCCCGCCCCCGGTTCGCGGGCGGCTCTGCTGATGGCAAGTGCTTTGCCGGGACTCACCGACCGGGCACTCTCACGCAAATCCAAGGCGTAACTGGAGGCGCCGATTCATGAAACATCTGTATGCCGGTATTGCCGTTGTATTGACCATCCTGATCATTCTCGCTGCCATCGTGTGGCTGCTTCTTACGCCGTCGCCGAAATTCCCCGCCCATGTCCATGGCGGCGCGGCGATCAAGCCTGCACATCGATATTTGAAAATCATGACCGTCAATGTAAGTTTTGCGCCGCTCAATCCGCCTCAATTCCGCTGGAGCAAACGCCGCGCGCTGCTGGTCAAAATCCTGCTTAAACATCATGCCGATATCATCGGCACGCAGGAATCTTCCGCACCTCAGACGGCCTACCTTGCCGCCAATATGACCGGCTACGCCCATGTACCGGCCTACGGCGTCGGAAACCACAACCTGCTGCCCGTCGGTATCGGCCTCACCAGCGTCAATGACATCCTGTACAACAGACACCGCTTAAAATTGATCTATCAGCAGCACGGCCTCCTTCGGCCGCACCATCTCCAGCCCAATCCGACCGAAAATGCCTACTACACGCTGGCCATTTTTCATGACCGCGCCGGTATCTTCCCGCCGCTGATGGTGGTGGATACCCAGCTTCGGCACGGCAATGCCAACGCTGCCAAAAGTGCGGTGAAATTGCAGGAATATCTGCGGCAGGTCTGGCGGAAATATCCAACCGCAGCCGCCATCGTCATGGGAGATATTAATCATCCCATAACTGATCCGCCCGTCTATGACCCTCTCATCGGTGTGAAGTACAAAGGAAGTCCGCACGGCCGCCTGCGGGACACCTTTGATTACGCCGCCCGGCCCAAGGGGGTGCTCTGGGGAACCTGGCAGCAGTTCATCGGCCGCCCGGTCATTAAATTGCCGACCGATCTGATTTTTGTCAGTAAAAATCTGCGCTATTCGCCCGCAAAAATTCTTCGCGATCATTCCCCCACCGGTGAATATCCAACCGATCACTATCTGGTGGAGACACGCATCTGGCCGCGTGGCCAGGCTCATTGACGCAAAACGGAATCGAGGGCGGGATCGCATGCGAGATCGTGACACGGATCCGGAACGCGGCGCCGCCCACGGCTGAACGCTTCCGGCAGGGGTTACAGGCTGCCGGCCTGCCGCATCATGCCGCCGTCCACAAAAAAGGTGGCGCCGGTACAGTAGGCACCTTCATCACTGGCAAGGAATGCCGCTACCGCCGCCACATCCTGCGGCTTGCCCCATCGGCCCAGCGGTATTTCCGCCATCAACGCCTTTTCCAATTCAGGATTCGCTTCCACATCCGCATCAATCGGAGTGTAGATGGCGCCGGGGCCGATGTTGTTGACGGTGATCTGATGCGGGGCGAGTTCCACCGCGATGGTGCGGGTCAGCATACGCAGGCCCCCCTTGGTGGCGCAGTACGGCGCATTGGTGGGCATCGGAATGTCTTCATGTATGGAAGAAACATTAATCAACCGCCCGCCGCCCCCCTGCTTGATCATCTGCTTCGCAGCCGCCTGACAGCATACGAACGGGCCGATCAGATTCACCGCGATAATCTTCTGAAATTGCTCCACCGGAAATTCGGTAAATGGATGCTTGAATTCAATGCCCGCGTTGTTGACGAAAATGTCCAGCTTGCCGAACGTCTTGACCGTTGTATCAATCAGCGCCTGCACCTGAGCCGGATTGGATACATCCGATTCCACCGCAATGGCCCGGCCGCCCGCCTGCTTGATCAGATTAAGGGTCTGATCCGCCGTGCCGGGTTTGCCCACATAATCCACCACAACCGCCGCGCCCTCACTTGCAAATCGCAACGCAATGCCCTGGCCGATGCCGGTGGCCGCCCCGGTGATAATCGCGACTTTATTCTGCAGTTTCATTTTTTTGCCCCTATCATAAACTCTACAACAGCGACTTCGGATTGTAGAGTCGCCCGCGCTGCTTCGCAATGGCCTCCGATTTGCAATCGAGGTTGAAGTGGCGGGATAGTATGACCATGTTACGGCACCGGGGCCGGCGCATTATGGGCGTCGATGGATTTTTCCGGGCCGGCGTTTTTTTAACAGGAATTCGGCAGTGAGTGAAACCAACCAGACGTTACTTAAAACTTGTTTTGCGGACTACCATCGGCAGCACGGGGGCAAAATGGTCGATTTTGCCGGCTGGGAAATGCCCCTGCATTACACCGCGGGAATCGTCGCCGAACATAACCACACGCGGCGAGCCATGTCCATATTTGATGTCAGCCACATGGGACGCCTCAAGATTTCGGGCAAGGGGGCGCAAGATCTCCTTGAGCATCTCTGCACACGCAAGATCGCCCACTTTGTTCCCGGCCGCTCGGGATATTCCCTGCTCTGCAACGAGCAGGGCGGCGTTTTGGACGACGTCATCGTATCCCGATTTGAACGCCACTGGCTGATCGTGTGCAATGCGTCTAATCGCGAAAAGGTGATCCAATGGTTGCAGCAACATGCCGCGCCCTTTGATGCCCGGATTGAGGATGAGACATTTTCCACCGCGATGGTCTCCGTTCAGGGGCCCAAAGCGATTGAATATCTGGACGAGGTTTTGCCCGAGCCCCCGTCCGCCATTAAACGCTATCATTTTCAGGTGCAGAATTATCTGATTGCATCATTCACGGTCTTTCGCAGCGGCTACACGGGTGAAGATGGTGTGGAGATTATCTGCGGTAAAAATGTCGCACAAATGGCGGTTAATTTTCTTGCCAAATCCGGCGGCGAGAAGCCCGACGGCCTGAAACCCGCCGGCCTTGGTGCCCGCGATACCCTGCGCCTTGAAGCGGGAATGCCGCTCTACGGCCACGAACTCAATGAGTCGATTGACCCCATATCGGCCGGGTTGGATTGGGCCGTCGCCCGCGACAAATTTTATGTCGGCAGCGAGGCCATCGAACGGATTCGTCTTCGAGGACCGGAACGTCTCCGTCTCGGCTTGGAAATCTCCGGCCAGCGGATCGCACGCCAAGGGACGAAGATAAAAAATATCAATGGAGAAGAGATCGGAGAGATCACCAGTGGCACCATGAGCCCGACCCTGCAGAAAGTTATTGCTATGGGGTATGTTCAACCAGAGTATGTAACCGTCGGCACGCAGGTGTTGGTGGATATTCGCGGAACCGATACACCGGCGAAGGTAGTGGCGTTGCCATTCTATCGGCGGTAGGATTTCCCCTTTGATTTTTGCTGAAGGATAACTATGCCCAGCCCATCGGATCGTCATTACACGGAAAGCCATGAGTGGATTAAGACGGATGGCGATCAACTGATCGTCGGCGTGACGCAATTTGCGGTCAATGCCCTCTCGGATGTCACCTACGCCGCCCTGCCTGCCGTTGGCAAGGCCTTTGGCGCGGGGGATGTATTTGGAGAGGTGGAATCGGTTAAAGCCACCAGCGAGCTGTATCTGCCGGTGGCCGGCACCGTGACCGCGGTGAACACCGCATTGGTTAATGACCCCGCGATATTGAATACCGATCCGTACGAAGCGGGCTGGCTGGTGAAAATAAAACCGAACTCAGCCGATTTGTCGGGTCTGATGAACGCCGCCGAATATGATGCGAAGCATCCGGTGTGACACGGCTGGCGCATCGGATACCGACGTTGCCTGACAGGTGCGGGGTTGATGATTGTGGGGTAAAAAACGCCATCACCGTCGTGCCTCGCACGATACGTGCCTGGCTCTCCCCTTCACCTGATCAAGTATCACTTTCCA
>JBMFVY010000012.1:0-51875 GCA_049965755.1 Phycisphaerae bacterium
GCCGTCGAGACGCAAAAACCGTTGATTTTACGGCCTCATATGGCCCTGCGAAGCATCAAATTCTGATGGAACATCCGTTTGATGATGCTCGATGCCGGGGTGGTGGCGGTGAGTCCATCGACCGTCTACCGGGTACTCAAAGAGGCGGGGCGTATCGACTCCTTCAGCAGGCAGCCCAGCCGCAGAGGAACCGGCTTTCAGCAACCGCTCCGGGCCCACGAGCACTGGCACGTGGATATCTCGTATATCAATATCGCCGGCACATTTTATTATCTCTGCAGCCTGCTCGACGGTATGAGCCGCTGGATGGTTCATTGGGATATGCAGGAATCCATGACCGAGGCCCAAATCGAGATCATCCTCCAGAAGGCCAGGGAAATGCACCCGCAGGCCACGCCACGGATCATCTCCGACAATGGCCCGCAGTTCATCGCCAGGGACTTCAAACAGTTCATTCGCCTCACCGGCATGACCCATGTGCGGACCAGCCCCTATTATCCCCAGAGCAACGGCAAGCTGGAACGCTGGCACAGAAGCCTCAAGGACGAATGTATCCGGCCGAAAACACCCCTGTCGCTGGAACAGGCCCGCCAATCCGTCGCCCGGTATGTCCAACATTACAATACCGTGCGGCTGCACAGCGCCATCGGCTACATCACGCCCGCCGACAAGCTGGCCGGGCGAGAGGAAGCGATCTTCCAGCAACGCGACCAAAGACTCGCGGCGGCCCGAGAATGGCGTCGTCGGCGACGGCAACAGGCGGATACCGTGGCGGAGGCGATTCCACTGCACATGGGGGCTTGCCGATGAGAATCGCCGCAGAGATAATCCAAACGGTCGGTGAAACAGAAGCGAGCTTTGGAGGCGTCCGGCTCGTCAGGGATAACCGGCCGGATGTGCGACGAACCGGCAATCCACCGGGCGGCAGGACGCCGCCCGGTAACTCACTGGTTCAGAGCATCTTTCCCATGCCTCGTCAAACGCAATCGTGTGAAGCCCGTAGTCCCTTAGGCACCGGGACTCGTTCTCCTTTTCAGGCTGAACCAGTACAAACAAGTGATTACGGAAATCACGGCGGAATCCCAGAGGATGGGACCTCCGGCAACATCCGATAGTCCTGAACATCCGCGACGGGTATTGCAACAGAACCAGGGATATTTTGAAAAGCATAAGGAGCACATGCGGTACGATGTGTACCGGAAGAAAGGCTGGCCGATTGGTTCGGGTAACACGGAATCCGGCGTCAAGGGGTTCAATAAGCGCGTCAAGGGCACCGACCAATTCTGGAACATCCCGGACGTGGAATGTATATTGGCCTTGCGTGCCATGTGGATGAGCCAAGATCAACGATGGGAACGCTATTGGGCAAACCGTCCATCATTGGGCAGGAGCAGGGCCGCATAAAATGTCACGCACCCGTAAACACCTGTTCTCGCGAGTTGACAGGCACTACCGAGAGCTTAGACTTTAGCAATGGGCGGTTTCCGATTTATCCATGTTCCGCTGCTGATGATTGTCATTGCCGTTTCGCCCATTTTCTGTCCCTGTCAGAGAACCGTCATCAGCACGGCTGCTTTTCTCACTGACCACGGTACTACTTCTACGATGGCGACTCGAAATTGCGGCGTGCGATACGCCTTTTTACCTGGAAGTTGCCACTCCTATCGGTCGATTTCGGATTGCTTTTGCTGTATCTATCACCTCTTCTCGGGCGTTGTTAGTGGCCCGCAGGTCGGATTGCACGCGCCGCACGGCATCAGATTTAATCGTAGGATAAACCCGCAGAAGACCTGCGAGAGCGCGGCCCTGCGCATAGCTGGCTCTTCACGCCATCATTTGGCCGAGCTTAAAACCGGTAAAAGCTTATTGCGCCAGCGCTGCGCGCTGAGAATCTGATCGACACCCCATCAACACATCTTTCTCCCTGCGACAATTCGGATTTCGCTTTTACTGTCGCGGGTTGCTCAGTTGAATTAGGCAATGGAGTCAAGCGGCATGAAAAATATATGGTTACCCGCAGCAGTGGGGGCGCTCCTGATAACGGGCTGCGCCCGTTTGCCCAACATAGCTCCCCCGGCGATGGATAATCCTGCGAATCCGGCGGCTACCGCCGGGAAGCCCTTCGCAGGCGACTATTTCCTGCATTTATCGGATTCCGGGAGCGACATTGCGCTGCCGGAGATCACGGCGGGTGTCGGCCTGCCTGGCGCCCCCGCGGCCGCACGAGGTTCACCGGCCGCGTCATCCGGGACAGAGATGAAGGTGCCCATGGGAGCCATGAAAGGCATGGCCAAGAGTACGGAGGAGAATCAATGAAGCTTAACAACGCAACACGTTTCGTTCGTGGAGCTTCCGCGGGAATAATGCTCGTTGGCGGAATTCTTGGTGGCTGCGCGACCGTGCCACATCAAGCCGGTTTCAAGTCTGTCTCGGCGATAGCACGGAAACGTCTGAAGACCGATGTGATCTGGGCCCAAAATCTTCGGCAGCAGATGAAGCTTCATGCAATCGTTGTTCGACTGCTTGCTCATCCGCTCACTCCGGCGGATGCAGTGGAAGTGGCGCTGCTGAATAATCCGTCGCTTCAGGGGCGTTATGAACAACTCGGCATTTCCCAGGCGCAGGTGATTCGCGCCGGTGTCATCAGCAATCCAGTACTTTCTTTCGATTTTCGATTTCCCGCAGCACCGAATTATGGTTGGGATGCAAGTGTCGCGCAGGATTTTGCGGATATTCTTCTGTTGCCGGCACGAAAAAAGGAATCGGAGGCGCAGTTCGCCGCTACAAAGTCGTTGGTCAGCCAGTCGGTGATCAAACTCGCCACGCGAACACGTCAGGCGTACTACCGGGTCGTTGGGGATTCGCAGCTGATCCAATTGGAAACCAGTGTAAAAGCGGGTGAGGCCGCCGCACTCGATCTGGCAAAACAACTCGGGCAGGCAGGTAATATTCCTTCATTGACGTACGATCGCCAGCTTGCCATGTATGAACATATTCGACTGCAACTTGCGATGGACAAGGCCAATTATCTTGAAGATCGCGAGCGGATGTTTCGGCTCATGGGGTTGTGGGGGGTGCAGGCTCACGTCCGTCTTCCCAATCGTCTGCCTATTCCCATTCGCAGTATCCCCTTCAACGGATTAACCGCCATGGCTTTACGCCGGAGTTTGTTGCTGACGGCAGCCCGCCATGAGCTTCAAGCCGCCGGGGTAGATGTGCGCGTCGCAGGCTGGGCGGGGATATTGCCGGGCGCTACCATCGGTATGAACTACGTGCGTGATCCGGACGTCCGCGGCACTCTGGGACCGGCTATTTCTGTACCTGTGCCGATTTTCAGTCAGGGGCAGCCATCGCAGGCGATAGCCCGTGGCCGCTATCTGGCGGCCTGGCGGCATTATGAGGCGCTGGCGATTGACATTCGCTCGCGTGTGCGGGCACGGTGGGTGGCGGTGCGTGCCGATCGGCGGAGGGTTGAGTTTTATCAGCGCGTCATGTTGCCGCTTCGGCGGCGAATGCTTGTAGAGACGCAACGTTCCTACAACGGCATGTTTGACAGTGGCTTTCTGCTGATGCAGGCCAAGATCGATGAAATCAACACGGCTCGAAGTTATGTCAAAGCGCTGGAAAGCTATTGGATGAATCGCACCAAACTCGCAGATGAAGTCGGTGGCAGACTGCCGGCGCGGATATTGAAAAAGCCCTCCGCCTCGAGGTGAAAAACCAGATCAACACAAGGAGTAAGACCATGAATGAAAAAATCAATCGTCGTGCCATGCTGACTTCCGGCGCCGCGTTGGCGGCAGGGGCCATGTTCAAGGCTCGGGCAGCGGAGGGAGCGTCCCTGTCGACCATAGCACATTCGGGGGCATCCTACGGCGGCCGGATGAAATCAAAGTCACGGGCCGAAGCGCTGAGCGCAAGACCTCTGCCGCCCGGCTTGCCCAACCGGGATTATCTTCCTGTGGTGGCTCCTAACACCGGCACACTGCCATTCAAGATTGTCGACGGCGTCAAGGTTTTTCACATGGTGGCGATGGAGTTCTGGAATGAATTTGTCCCCGGCCTCAAGGCTCTCGTATGGGGATACAACGGCATGCTACATCCGGTGCTCGAAGCGGTGAAAGGGGAACGCGTTCGCATTTATGTCACCAACCGATTGCCGGAGCCTACGACCGTTCACTGGCACGGTGTCTACGTCGATAATGGAATGGATGGCGTCGGCGGAATGACACAAAAGCCCATTGCACCGGGTGAGACGTTCAAATATGAATTCAATCTCGTGGAGCCCGGAACCAAAATGTATCACCCCCATTACGACGAAATGACGCAGATCGCATTGGGAATGACCGGGATGTTTGTGATTCATCCCCGTAAGCCGCGGTACCGGGTTGACCGCGATTTTGCGATCATGCTTCATGAATGGAGCATCGTGCCCGGCACCTATCGCCCCAATCCGCTTGAGATGTCGGATTTCAATGTCTTTACCATGAACGGAAAGTCATTCCCATCAACCCATCCACTGGTAGCCCGTACCGGGCAGCGGGTTCGCATTCGTCTGGGCAATCTCGGTCCGATGGATCATCATCCCATCCATCTGCATAACTATTCATTTCAGGTCGTGGGCAGTGATGGTGGTGATTATCCCCCTTCCGCGTGGCAGCCTGAAACCACGGTGCTGGTGCCTGTAGGCGCAACGCGGGTAGTCGAATTTGATGCGTCTAACCCGGGTGACTGGGCCATGCATTGCCATATGACGCATCACACCATGACGCAGATGGGGCATCATTTTGGCAATTTGATCGGCGTAAAGCCTGGAAATTTGGGTGGAAAAATGCGAAAGCTTCTTCCGCAATATATGACCATGGGAGAGAACGGTATGGGCAAACCGATGAACATGCCGACGATGGCAAACACGGCCCCGATGGAAGGTGGAAAAGGGCCCTATGGATTCATCGATATGGGGGGTATGTTTACCATCCTCAAGGTTCGCGATGACATCACCAGTTACGCAGATGTGGGCTGGTATAAGTCACTGGCACCGCCCGGAACCGTCGCCGAGCCAGCGGAAAAACGCGATCTGAATCACGACGGGATTAATCCAGATAACATCCCTGCACCGATTCCGGGACCATCATCACCGGTCGCACCACCGATGTAAGAGCGGGTAGCGCAGATTCAGGTGGCCAAAAGAGGGTCGGCAGATTTCGACGCCTGCGATTTACGGCTTCTGCCGCAGCGGTTCCACCGAACAATTTTTGAACCAAGCATGATTCCAACCGGTTGCCAAACCCACCATGCCGTGCATGGAGAAATGCTTGACGTCGCGACCGGTCACCTGCGTCAGAACTTTTGAATCGAATCGCGCCATTATTGTTTTTCCGCTGCAGATCAGTGTCAGGCGATGCCAGCGATGCCCCAATGGTGGCACACGCCCGTGCGCGAGGCGAATTGGATGCACCGCGAACCGTTTTCCTTTTCCAGCCATGCCATACGCGATCAACTCCCACGTGCCTTGAGCCCCAACCATAAAGCGCACACCATTTTTCTGGCGGAAGCGCCAACCGACTGATTCGATCCTTGCCAAGATGCCTGCCGTTCCCCTCCCTGCAAGACGGATAGAGCATCGGGTAATGTAATTCCGCCAATGCGTCGATCCGACGATAGTAAAGGGCCGATGTTGATGAATCCATGGTATCTGCGGGCCGGTGATAACTTGTTCCAAAACGCGGCGCCGGGACCAGGTGGGTTTCACAATCTCAAAGGCCCCTTCCTGATCAGAAAAATATTTTGGCACACCAGCGATATCCGCATGTACCAATCGGGTGCGATAAGGAAAGGGAAATGGTGCCGCCTTTGGAATATCAGCGAAGGTTCCCTTGTGCTGACCGTGTGTGGTCGTAATTGAATAGATGGCGTGCGGGAGCAGCGTCAACAGAAGCTGATGGTGATGAAGATTTACGTCCGGCTGCTGCACAAAATAATTCTTCGGCAGCGTCCGCCAGATGTGAAGCACTTTCCCCTCGGGCAATCCGCCGGAAAACTTCAATTCGACTGACTGTGGTGCGACGGCTTTCTCAGTTTCGATGACGATACTGAAGTTCCGATGATGTGGACTCTCCAAGGCCACCACACTGCCGCCGCCGGAGAGCAATCTGCATCCTGAGTTCAGATAGCGCCAGCCGGGTTGTGCGAATTGGGTAGTCTGAGCAACCGCCCAGACTACGCCAGGCACGCGATAATGATCGCACCACGGTTCACGTGCCATTAGAAGACCATCCCGGTAACATACAAGATTTTTATAATATGATTCCTCAAGGGCCCAGATGATGGTTCGCGTCATCCGCCCCTGAACGTAATTGCGGTTGAGAATCTCCGCCATCCGGGCGACCTGCGGTCTGGCTCCAGACCAATCCTCGCCCGACCACAGCGGTATCCCCAGCGCCCGCGCCTGTGCAGTAGATTGATAATGCGGGTAATGTCGGCCGATGGCCGAAATGGCATGTGCAAAAGCGGCATTTTTGCGAATGGCCTCAACGAGCGAGTTCCAATTAAAATAATCGGCCATTTCAATGTGCACATGCGAGAGGCCGTCGCGATTCAGTGCCCGACGCAGTTTCAGTACCCACGGAACATTCCACATGCGTTCATTGGCGCAGCCGACAAAATTGATGCGTATCCGGTCAAACTTCCATAAACACGCCGCTACCCGCGCGATATAATTAGCATTATCCTGTGAGTAAAATCGCGCATTATAGTCTGACTGCGGATGATGGCCGAGCCCCAGCCATCCCGGTGCTCCCCATTGCAGCAGTCCGAGGCGTATTTTGGGGTTTAGCGCCGCCGCCTTTTCCATCAACCAGGTTTCATACCCCCGTTGAAAGTAACGGGCTTTCGGGTGCTCATATTCGGCGCGGGTGCGAAAATAAGCCGGTTCAGTTCCATCGGTTGAGTTGATATCGCCTCCGAGTTCACACTTGAGCGCCTGGAGCGAGGCGCCAAAATCGGGTTTGAACAGCAGTTCCAGTATCTCATTTCGCTGCTTGCGCGGGTAATCCACCAGCAGACGGGTGGAAGCGCCCGCACTTTCACCCCCGATCCCCTGGAAGGTGCGCCCTGGGCTCTGACCATTTACACTGATTACTTCCGGACGAACTTGCGCCGCGCCGGCGGATGCACAGCCTGTCACAGCTACCACCAGGGCTGAAGCCCACTTTGCTGAGTTATTAAAACTAATAATAGTGTGCCATTTAAGCATAGATTGAGTCTCCGACTTGTCCGAGAATACTGCAAACCCGCTATTTTTAATCACATTCCGATAATCAACACGCAGCGGTAGGGTAACATCCACCATCCACACGCGCAAGCGCACAGCATTGGATCGTCCATATGGCAAGGATAATTATCCACGTTGAGCAAGGTGTTGCCGATCCATGCAAGCAGAGTTTTCCGAAAGCTTGGTCGACTTAGTCTTTTCCCTTCGACACGCACGTAGGATCATACGAGTTGAGAGCAGCGAGATCGTACCCGCAATCAGTCCGCATACGACGCCTCCAAGGAGTAAATCTCCTGTAAATGCCGCCAACCAATACCACATGGTGTGCTGGTGGAGCGCCGAGATTGAAACCGGTGGCCACGTGCCGTGGATAATCAGGTGCCCACACATCAGACTTACCAAAATCACGCCTATGGACAGGGGGGGGATGGATATTTGTGTGGCGAGAACCATCAACGGCACATTCAGATGAAGACGCCGGGCAATATAGATGGCCAAGATGGTCTGAAGTCCGTAGGCAGGGATAAACGCAATCAGTACGCCGATGCCAACCGCAGCGGCAATAAGCGATGACTCGAGCGGCATACATCCATTGAGGTTCAGGATTTTCCGCCAATTCCTGCGATCCCGCAGGGTTCGCAGGAGGGAAATAGGTTCGTATGCGCACGGGGTGCGAGGACGTCCGGGTGGGAGGGATAAGATACGCAGCGTGGTAAGGACCACATTAATCCACGTGCCACGCGTGGTATCAATGAAGGGGCGGAAATGTGTGACGCGCTGTTCGGGCGAAAAATAAATGCAGGTAATGGGGGCGGACACGACCCGCAGGCCCTTCCATGCCAGCCTTGCGGTAATCTCCGTCTCAAAATCGTAACGATGGGTGAGGCATCTTACTGCCAGGACATCCGCTAAAGGATACACCCGTAATCCGCATTGGGGATCCGGTACATCCATGCCGGTCTGTAACCAGAGCCAGAAGCGTGACATATCCCGACCACGACGGGAATTTTTAGGCGTCGGATGACGATCAATTTGCCGATCACCGACGATGAGTTCATCGGGAAAAAGTTTTGCCACTGCGATCAGACGCGCCGCGTCGTTGAGATGATGCTGGCCGTCTGCGTCTATGGTAATGGCGTGCGTACAACCCGCCTGCTCCGCTGCCTGGAAGCCCGTCATCAGTGCGGAACCTTTTCCCCGATTCGCTTCGTGCGTATAAACCTTGATTTTCGCGGAGGGACGACTATTTTGAACCGTCTCAATGGCTTCGGCCGTGCCGTCAGTGCTGCCATCATTAACCACAATCAACAGTTCATTTGGAAATTCATCGATGATGTCGCCTATAACCTGTCCAATGGTACGATGATGGTTATAAACGGGCAGCACTATAGCGAGCTCATATCGGCGTTGTAGCATAAGTCAATATAATACGCGAAGAGCATGATTCCCTCATGGTTCCCGGCCTACCGACTTGAGATGCTGTCCCACCGGTGCGAACGAAAGTTTTCTATACGGCCCTATACGGCCTGAACACCGAGAAGACGTATGCCGTAGGAATTTTCGGAAGCTGAGCGGTTCGTTACGCCGGCGGATTCAGGGACTGGCCAGATTTATGCCGTCCGGTAGAATGCGGCTTCATGATGTGGCGTATCGGTTGGGATGCAATCCGTTAAAGCCGATGCAGAAAGGAAATCAGCTTGAGAGCCGGAAAGTTAGTCGCAACATTTTCTGTCGGTGTTGGCCTGTTTCTTGGAACGATTTTGGCAAAACCGGCGGTAGCGGGTACGGCGCCCGGAGTTGCCGGTGTTCACAATAAATATTTCAATCCTGATCCTGCCCGCTTTCTTTTTGAAAATAAACTCCGGCCGGGGATGATCGGCTACGGGCTTACAGTCATGCGCGGCGTAACAATACAGAAATTCAAAGTTAAAATTATTGATGTTATTAAAGATTTCCAGCCGGACATGAACGTAATTCTGGTTCGCTGTTACGGACTGGGGCTGCAGAAATCGGGCATTATTGAAGGGATGAGCGGTTCGCCGGTGTATATTCACGGAAAACTCATCGGCGCGATCGCATACGGCTGGCCATACTCCAAGGATCCGATCGGAGGCGTCCAGCCCATTCGTCAGATGCTTCGCATTCCGATGCCGAACAAATTGGCGAGGCGGCAGGAGGGAGGTGGATCGGCTATCTCATGGTTGCTACGCAAGGCAACGTGCTCAGATGTGCCCGGGTTCAGCACTTTAATTTCCCGCGTTTATCCGCATCATCTCTGGACCGGGTCGTCGGTTAGCCGATCGGACGCGGCGGGCAGCGGCGGTATTCGAATGCTTTCCACCCCGCTGATGATTTCCACCGCAGATTCGACTGTATTGCATTTTCTGCGGCAGGGATTAAGGGGCTCCGGCCTCACGGCACTCTCCGGTGGTGGGGCGGGTGTGGATTCCAAACTCGGTGGAGAGGGACTCCTCAAACCCGGTGCCCTGGATCTACGCCCCGGCGCTGCCATTTCAGTGCCGCTGATGTCAGGTGACATGGACATGTGTGCCATCGGCACGGTTACGGCGATTGTCAATCATCATGTCTATGCTTTCGGCCACCGCTTCTTCGCTCAGGGACCAACGCATCTTCCGGTTGCCGGGGCCTATATTTTTCATGTGCTTCCCATATACACATCCTCCTTCAAGCTCGGTGATGCCGCGGGTCCAATCCAGGGATCGCTGTTGATGGACCAGGAGACGGGAATCATGGGGATACTCGGGCCCAAACCTGCCTCTGTTCCGATTACTGTACGGGTGGAATATCACCATCCCTCGTGGGTGAGGGTATTTCACTACAATCTTTACCCCAATCGAAACACTACGGTAGAATCGATTGGAGCTGCCATTTTGGGAAGTATGGCAGCTAAACGGAATCTGACCAAGAAAAACGGTAAATACACGGTCCATATCAGCGGGGACGTCCATTACCGGCACTTTTCGCTGCCGGTGGACTATCGGGCCACCACGGGCAATTTTGATCCTACCAGCATCCTGCTTCCAATTGCCATACTCAATGACAATCCCTTCCACGATCTGACGTTTAAGTCCATGAATTTTAATATTTCGATCCACGGGACATCGCATGCAGTTTCACTGATCAGCGCATCGGTGGCGCGCCGTGTCGTCAAACCTGGTGGCACGCTCGTCATCTACGCGCGACTCAGGCCGGAGCATCGGCACAGTTTCACGGCCGTCATACGCCTTGTGGTTCCCGTCGGCACACCGAAGGGGGTTTATAACCTGCAAATATCGTCGCGCAGCAATCTGCTGATCGATAATGCGTCGATCTTCCCGCAATACTTCACCGCGCTGAGCACGGCCTCGTTGAAACGGTCGGTCCGGTACATCACGTCGTTCAAATCCGATCGCCTGTATGCCCAACTGGTGCTCAACACACATGGATTGACGGTCGGCAGCACCTCGATGCCAAACCTACCGGCGAGCCGGTTAACCATCATGACGGAAAACCCACCGGCGAATGTCTATCCGTTGCCGAACTATGTCGCCACCAGCGTGCCGCTACCTGGTGTTCTCGCGGGGGGCGAAATCGATATTCCCATTACCGTCCGTCGACATCCATTCGGACGATTTGCTGAACCCGTTAAAACGCAGCCATCGCCGATGCCCTTCTTTCCTGGCGCCGGGCCGCCGCAGATGAATTGACTTGATTCGTACCAGAAATCTACTGATGAAGAATGTTTTTACTGGAGGTCGCATGAAATTGAATGCAAGACTTTTCTTTACCGCAGCCGTGGCCTTTGCCTCGGCATCCGCCATGGCTCGTGCCGTGGAGGTTAAAACGTGGAATTTCAATACAGAACGTGCATATTCGGCTGGGACATTTCACCATACCCTCGTCAACAACTACGGTGATTTATCCCTGAGCCGTGAAATTTCTGCACTCTTGCCGCATCCCCTTCGCGGGCTTATCAATGCGGTCGTGGTTGCTCCCCATGGTCGTATCTATTTCGGCGATTCTCCCAAAGGAAAAGTCTACGAGCTGCATCACGGCAAGTTATCCGTTCTCTATGCACCTCCGCCGGGCCGACGTCAGATTCTCGCGCTGCATATGCTCGGTACTCATAATCTGCTGGTGGCGGCGTGCGGATCGCATTCCGCACTGCTTGACATTCCGCTCCAGGGAGGTGGGCACAACCCGCGGGTGCTTTTTTCCAATCCCAAAGTACGTTATATATGGGATATTGCAACGGCAAAAAATGGCGCTATTTACCTTGCCACCGGCCCTCACGGCCAGGTGTGGACGCTTCAGCGCAATGGAAAGGCACACCTGCTGGCTCGCCTGCCGGTGAACAATATCATGGCGCTGGTGATGGGTCATACCGGCCACCACCTGATCGCGGGTACCGATGGCGCTGGATTGGTGGTTAAGCTCGACGCCGCTTCGGGCCGCTCTTTTGTGTTGATGTCCGCCAATCACGCTGAAATATCCGCGCTGGCGATAGGGAAGGGAGGCACGATTTACGCGGCGACAGCGTCGCCAAATCGCGCAAAAAACAGCGGCGGCTTTTTCAAAACGCAGGCCGCGCCCGATGGAATGCCGGCTTCAGTTCCATCCATGCGGCCGGGAGGCGGAAAAGCCGGCAAAAAGGCCGTTCGTCGCCATATGGGGCATCTGCCTCTGCCGGTCATGGCACCTCCTGCATCAGCTCAGCCATTTCCAGGCGCGAATGCTTCGAAGAAGCTTAACGCTGTGTATGCCATCGCTCCGGACGGCCGCGTTATGCCGATTTTGGCGGTACCGGACATGATCCTCTCCATGGTGTATATGCATGGCGCATTGATTCTGGGAACCGGCCCCAACGGTCGACTCATCTCTTACAACCCCGAAACACAGACCCAGATATTGCTGCATCACTTCAAAGAGCATGATATTCTTGCCATCGCCAAAAATTCTGATGGCGGGGTAACTCTAGGAACGGCGAATTCCGGGCAGATTTACCAGTTCGGCCCCGGATGGAACCAGACCGGCTCGTACACCAGCCGAGTACTCGATGCCAAACTCCCGGCCGACTGGGGTGTGCCTCACGTTACCGCCGTTGTCCCGCACGGTGATACCGTGGCCATTGAAACGCGATCGGGAAATGTAAAATCCGTCGATAAATTTGCCAAGTTCTGGAGTCGCTGGTCGGCTCCGATCCCGGCAAATTCTTACCAGCCGATATCGAGTCCGGCGGCACGATATCTTCAATTTCGTATCCTTCTCAAAGGCGGACCCAAGCGTCCGTCGCCCGTGGTGCAGAAAGTCCGGATTGGATATGAGCAGATCAATGTAGCACCGGACGTCAGTTCCATCACTTCATCGCCGCTTCAAAATGGAAACCACTCGGTCGTGGTGAACTGGAATGCGCAGGACCCCAATGGGGACACGCTGGCTTATTCGCTTTATTACCAGCAGAAGGGCATCCCCGTATGGATACGCATTGCCCGACATCTTTCCGATACCACGTACAATTTTTCCACCAATGGTCTTCCCGACGGCCGATATCGTATTAAAGTTGTCGCTACGGATGCGCCCTCGAATCCTCTCTCCATGGCATTGGCCACGGCGCGGAAGACGAATTGGTTTACGGTAGTTAATACACCGCCGTTCATTTCCAATTTGAAGGCCATTGTCGTCGCCGGCCGAAGAGTAAAAATCACGGGAATAGCACACAGTCATATGGTTAGCGTTCAACAGGTGGCCATAGACGTTGATTCCGGCAGACATTGGCAGCCGGCGGCAGGATCGACTAGCATAATGGACTCTCCGCTGGAGGCGTTCTCTGCGGAGACCCGAGCGCTGTCGGCGGGCGCGCATCGGATAGTCGTCCGTGTTACCGATGCCCAAGGGAATCGGTCGTATCGGTCGATATTGGTTCGTATACGTAGTTGATGGCCTGCCGACCGAGGCGGTTATTTTATTTATTCGCGGGAGTATTCAGCGTGCATTATCCGCACAAAGTAAGCAACAAAAAGCGGGCCCGAAAGATAGGTTTTCGTGCCCGAATGAAGACCAAAAAAGGGCGGCAGATGTTAAATCGGAAGCGCCGCGTCGGCCGTTCGGTCAATTCCGTCTGAGGCTGTTGATCGCAGATTGGTGTGATATCCGACTCGGGTGTTGCTGATGTGGAGTTGCAGACTGAGGTCTTCACCATCATTGCTGGTATGGGCTCGGCGGTCTTTGCTCGTTTTATCCGTCGCCGGGACGCTCTGTACTGCCGGGTGCAAATCCTTCGGACCGCTGACCTTAACCCCCGTCAAGACCGAAAGAGTTGCGCTTGAGCCGCAGTTCAGCGAAGGATTTTATCGCGTTACGCAAGATCATACCTACCGTTTCTACCTTCAAACGGAGCAGCGGCGATCACCGAAGAAGAGTGAGCCGGTCAAGCAGATTGCCATTATCAATGTGTTTTGGCGGCCCATACCGGGCGTGACTCCCATTCTCTCCAGTGCAATCAACGCCACCATTCGGTACATCGTCATCACCCCCGGCGGGGTGGGGATGTACCAAGGTGCTGGTTTTGTTCGATTATTCAATTCGCGCGGAGCTCGAATCATGCACGGGGCAATAATCGACGGCGATTTGCGGCTTACAGGATCGAGTGGCTATTTCAAGGATGCGTTGGGTCCGTGTCGGATTCGTGGTGATTTTCGAGCGATTCGAGGCGCTACGAAAGAAATTGCGCTCTCGCTCCGAGCACGCCGTCGAACTTATATCGCATCGTTTCGCGATCGCGCCCGTTGAGCCGAGGAAAAGCGAATCCGTATTCGAATGCGAGCTACCGCATTGACCGAATGTTGGCATCATCGCAATACCATGGGGCGGAAGGGCGGTTGGCATAGAATCATTCGTGAAACGCTTATGCGATGAACACCGCGCGATACTTCACATCACTCGCTTGAACATATAACAGGACTTCCGTAGAGTAGCATGGGTGAGGGAAGTGATATTTTGGACGCCAGAGCATCTAAACAGGAATCTAAATGAATATAGCCGACTTTATCACGCCACAGCGGATTGTCGTCCCATTGGCGGCACGAGAAAAAAAAGCTGCGATAGAAGAACTGGTGGGGGTTCTCACATCGAGTGTGGGAATAAAAAATCCGGAATTGGTGTTATCGAGTGTTCTGGAGCGGGAAGCCACTCGTACAACCGGAGTGGGCCACGGGCTTGCCATTCCCCACAGCAAATGCCCGGGAGTGAAGAATCTATCGATCGCGATCGGTAAACCGGCAGAACCGATTGAATTTCAATCCATTGATGGCTTGCCCGTATTTTTGATCGTACTCCTGGTAAGCCCGCCGGAGCAGACCGGTGCACATATTCAGGCATTGGCCAAGGTGAGCCGCTTAATGACCATGGACGCCTTCCGCAGCAAGCTTAAAGCGGCATCCAGCGCACAGGAAATTTACGATACAATCTGTAAGCAGGAAAAACTCCTTGATGCGCCCCCGGTTGGGTGAGGCCGTTTCATAATTGCATCGGGAATCTTCCGTAGAAGTATGGGTGCACCTCGAGAATCAGGACCGGCCATGCCGTTTGAAACGTTATCAGATTTTCTCCGTGAACTTGAGCGTAAAGGAGAATTACGACGGATTGCGGCATCTGTCGATCCCGTCCTGGAAGTGACGGAAATTACCGACCGTATCAGCAAATCGCCGACGGCCGCCGGCTTTTATCCTTCTGGAGCGGCTCCTTTCGGTGGCGTGGTACCCCGCCACGGAACGCTCGGAGTCAATCAGGCACTGCTGTTCGAGAAAGTCGGCACCAGCGCTTTCCCTCTGGCAATTAACACCTTTGGCTCCTTTGACCGCATATGCCTCGCCCTTGGGTGCGACAACCTTGATGCCTTGGCCGACAAAATCGGGGAGTTGGTGCGGCCGGAACTGCCGACCTCATTTATGGGCAAGTTGAAAAAGGGAATCGATCTGCTCAAGTTGGGATCCTGCAGCCCGAAGGTGATGGGGGGGACAGGGTTATGTCAGGAACAGCTGTATACGGACAACGCCAATCTCTACGACCTTCCGATCATACAATGCTGGCCGGGAGACGGCGGAAAATACATTACTTTCGGACAGATTATTACCGTACATCCGCAGACCGGCGTTCGCAACATCGGCATGTATCGCGTACAGGTGTTCGGCGAGAAGCTCGCTGCCATGCACTGGCACATGCATCACGACGGAGCGAGGCATTTCAGGGCTTGGGCAAAGCTGGGCAAGCCATGTCCGCTGGCCATCACACTGGGGGGGCCCAGCGTACTGCCGTATGCAGCAACGGCGCCCTTGCCTCCGGGTATCGATGAACATTTATTTGCGGGCTTCTTGATGGGCCGTGGATTGGAATTGGTCAACTGCAGGACCATCCCTTTACAGGTGCCGGCGAATTGCGAGATCGTCATAGAAGGGTATGTGGACCCGGAAAAGACGGTCCTGGAAGGTCCGTTTGGTGACCATACTGGTTTCTATTCATTGGCCGACCAGTATCCGATTTTTAATGTCACCGCCGTTACGCATCGCAGGAACCCGATATATCCGACAACCATCGTCGGCAAGCCGCCACAGGAAGATTATTACCTCGGTAAAGCAACGGAGCGGATATTCCTGCCTCTGCTGAAAATGATTGTGCCGGATATTATCGACTACGATCTTCCGATGTTCGGGGTGTTTCATAACTGCGCGTTTATCAAGATCAGAAAAGAATATCCCTACCACGCCCGTAAAGTGATGCACGCCGTATGGGGCGCGGGGCAGATGGCATGGACGAAAATGCTCATTGTGGTGGATGAGGATGTGGATGTGCACCACCAGGATGACGTACTCTTCCACGTCGCAGCGAATGTTGATCCGCGCCGTGATACCGTTATTGTCGACGGACCGCTGGACATCTTGGATCATGCGGCGCCCGCTGTCGGGGCGGGCAGCAAACTCGGCATCGACGCAACGCGCAAATGGCCGGGAGAGGGAACGGTGCGTGATTGGCCGGCAGAAATCATTATGGATCCGGCAACTGTCGATAAGGTAACCCGGCGCTGGAAAGAATACGGTTTTTGATCTTGCGTTGGGTGGCAGAAAAGGAACTTGAATGATTTGTACTCGCTTTGCACCTTCACCCACAGGTTTTTTGCATGTTGGCGGGGCCCGAACGGCATTGTTCAACTGGCTTTTCGCACGGAAGCACGGTGGTGAATTTGTGCTGCGCATTGAAGATACAGATCAGGTTCGGTCAACTGCGGAATCGGCAGCAGGAATTCTCGCTGATCTCCAATGGCTTGGCTTGGACTGGGATCGTGGGCCGATGCCGGGTAAAGATAAAAACGAATATTTTCAGTCCATGCGGCTCGACATATACAACCAATATCTTGATCAACTGGTGAAATCAGGTGTCGCGTACGAGGCCTATGAAACGCCAACTCAGCTTGCAGCCATGCGGGCAAAAGCGGAAAAAGAAAAGCGGCCGTTCCGCTATCGCCGTAATATGCCGGGCCGCGCGACATCCGGGCAGGGGCCATCAGTGCTTCGGTTTGAAATGCCTCATGAGACGGTGGAATTCGACGACCTGATTCTCGGCCGTATCGCCGTAGGGGCCGAAGAGCACGACGACATCGTGATCCGGAAGTCGGACGGATTTCCGACCTACCATTTCGCGGTGGTGGTAGACGATCACCTGATGGGCATTTCCCATGTGCTCCGAGCGCAGGAGCATTTAATGAACACTCCCAAGCATCTCGGCCTGTATCGGGCACTGGGTTGGCAGGCCCCCGCCCATGCACATATGCCGCTGGTGTTCAATATGGATAACACCAAAATGTCCAAACGGGACAAGAGTAAAGCGGCGAGACATGCGGCGCAGATGATGCTCAAGCAGGACCCCACCTGCGCGATCGAGTCGCTCGCGACGCGGGCGGGCCTGAACCCGGAAGCGCTTGCAGCTTTCCTGCATCAAAAGCAGGATGATCCCGCCATGACACAGGCGCTCGCCGTCGCATTGAAACTGCAGTTGCCGGAAATTGACGTACAGGATTTCCGCCGAAGTGGTTATCTCGCCGATGCACTGCTGAACTTCATTGCGCTGATCGGATGGGCACCGGGCGAAAACCGCGAGATACTCTCCCGTGACGAGCTCAAGGCGCTCTTTTTGCTTGAAGGAATCGGAAAGACCAACGGTCGCTTCGACCGCAAAAAATTGCTCTGGATGAACGGCGAATATATCCGTCATTCCGATGATGAGACCTTGCTCCGCGCCATGGCGAGCTTTAACGCCGTCACCGATTATCCGATTAAAGCCGCCTCGGAGCCGATGCTGCGGAATCTGCTTGGTATGTATCGGGAGCGTATGGGAACGCTGGCCGAGATGGCGGAAAACAGCCGGTTCTTCTTCGGCCAACATGACTTCGACTTAAAGGCCGTCAGAAAATTTGTCGGCACCGAGGCCGATTTGAACCATCTTCGAGAGATCACCCGGATACTCAGCGCTATTGCGGCTCCATGGAATCCCGAGAAATTAAACGCGCCGCTTGAAACAATCATTACGTTGAGTGAAAAGCGTGGGGCGGCGTCGCAAATTCTCCGGGTGGCCGTCAGTGGGGGGGCTGTGTCTCCCCCATTGCTTGAAACCCTGATAGTGCTTGGTAAAGACGTAACGCTCCAGCGACTGGGAGAGTTGGAGAGGTTGGTTCAAGCGGGGTAGTAGACCGGACCGATAGAGCGGTGCACAGGGGTGTTTCGAGGTTTTTATGCGATATCTTATTACGGGTGGCGCGGGTTTTATCGGATCACACCTGTGTGAGGCCCTTTTGGCTGATGGGCACGCGGTTTACGTTCTCGACGATGAAACGACCGGATCGCGGGCCAACCTCTCGCATCTTTTCGCCAACCGTGAATTACGCTTTATTCCGGGGAGTATCGCGGATGAAAAGTTACTCGCCCGTCTCGTAGGTACGGTTCATCATGTTATTCATCTTGCGGCTGCGGTCGGGGTGAAATATATCCTCGATCATCCACTTCAAAGTATCCTGACCAATGTGGTCGGCACGGAAAAGGTTCTTCAGGCGTGCCGCGAATTTGAAAAACCCCTGTTTCTGGCGAGCACGAGCGAAGTCTACGGCCTCCAGACGCACGCCCCGCTTCGAGAAACTGATTACAGTGTGATCGGTGCGACCTCCGTCAGCCGTTGGTCGTACGCCTGCTCAAAGGCTCTCGATGAGTTCATGGCATTGGCGTTTCACAACCAGGGGGCGTTTCCCGTGACGATCGCACGATTTTTCAATACGGTCGGGCCACGGCAGTCGCCCGCATATGGGATGGTTATGCCCAGATTGGTCGATCAGGCCATCCGTAATGAGCCCATGACCGTTTACGGCGATGGAAGTCAATCTCGGACGTTTACGCATGTCAAGGATTGTGTGCGCGCCGTCATGGGCCTTCTATCGCACCCGGAAGCTGCCGGTGAAGTTTATAACATTGGTGGAACTGAAGAAGTCTCAATTTTTGAATTAGCAAAAAGGGTCAAATATTTTGCGCAAAGCCAGTCGGAGATCAGGCTCATCCCTTACGATCAGGTATACAATCGCAACTTTGAGGATATGCCTCGCAGAGTTCCGGATATGAGCAAGCTGGACAGGACCATCGGATTTCATCCGAAGTACACGCTGGACGAGATTATTCGCGATGTGATTTCTGATCGAAAGCGTCTCACATCGCCTTAAATTGACAAGTTATCTGCAGGCTGTTTAGCCATTTTCGCGCCCCACTATAAACGTCCTATAATATATGTTATGTTAAATTGATGATTCTCCGACGGATGGAGCATCATACGCTATCATATTTTACATGATCTACCTCGATAACAATGCCACCACGCAAATGCTCCCCGAGGTGTTTGACGCTATGGTGCCCTACCTACGCGAGGCCTACGGGAATCCGTCCAGCATTCACCCGCTCGGTCAGCGGGCAAGACAAGCCGTCGAGGAGGCGAGGTACCGGATTGCGACGCTTTTGGGTGCAAAAGTGTCGGAAATTGTGTTTACAAGCGGCGGGACCGAAGCGGATAATGCAGCTATCTTGGGAACGCTTCTGGCGCGGCCCGAAAAGAAAACGGTGGTAACCAGCACGGTTGAACACAGCGCCGTGCGCGAAACACTCCACGCTTTAGGACGCCGCGGAATACGTGTTGTTGAAATCCCCGTCGATCGTGGCGGGCAGCTTAATCTGGACCGGTTTGCGGAGGCAATCAGCGATGACGACGTGGCGTTGGTATCAATCATGTGGGCGAACAATGAAACTGGCGTGATTTTCGACATCCCGCACATAGCCGCCATGTGTGATGCCAACCGAGTTCCTTTACACGTAGATGCTGTTCAGGCGGCAGGTAAGATACCCGTGAACCTCTCGGAGACTCCGATTGATCTTCTGTCCATCAGCGGGCACAAATTTCATGGGCCGAAAGGTGTTGGAGCGCTATATGTTCGCCGCCAAGCCCGCTGGATGCAGGTTATCACCGGCGGGCCGCAGGAGCGGGATCGCCGCGGAGGGACTGAAAATGTCGCTGGGATCGTCGGTATGGGAAAGGCAGCCGAATTGGCGCAGAAGAGACTGGAAAGTCCATCCACGACGCAGTACGTCAAGGGACTGCGAGATAGTTTGGAACGTAAGCTTCTCGGTTCGATTCCAGGCACGCATGTCAATGGTGATCCGCACCATCGTCTTGCCAATACCAGCAATATCGGTTTCACAGCCCTGGAGGCGGAGGCGATTCTGCTGCTGCTCGCCCAACACGATATCTGTGCCAGTGCCGGGGCGGCATGTTCGAGCGGATCTCTTGAACCGTCGCCTATTTTACGGGCCATGGGACTGCCGGATCGTATTGCTCATGGTTCAGTTCGGTTTTCATTTTCCAGCCTCAATACGCTCGAAGAAGTTGATCAGGTCGCCGACAAATTATCTGATATCATTGCATCTCTGCGCGAGACTCTTCCGGTCGTCTGAAGCGGCAGATGCACGGTGAGGATATGATGGTGTCGTCATGAGGATAAAATGATGATGAAGCCGATACGTCTAGCAATCTGCGGTGCGGCCGGTCGAATGGGCCTCCGAATTGTCACTCTCGCCCACGGAGACCCCGAAAACTTTTCAATCTGTCAGGCGATTGATCGCCCGGATTCTCCGCGTATCGGAAGTGATATTTTCCGCTATGCGGGGCTCAATGATTCGGGTTTGGAACTCACCGGCGATCTGGAACCGGATTTTGATGTGCTGATTGATTTTTCCCAGCCGACCGCCCTAGCAGGGAATCTGGCGGTATGCAGGCAATTCGGCCGAGCTGCTGTGATCGGCACGACGGGGCTCTCAATGTCGGATCATGATCTGATTTCCGCCGCTTCAGAAAAGATTCCGATCCTACAGGCAAACAACACCAGCGTGGGAGTGAATTGGTTGGTCGGCATGCTTGGAGCCATGGCCAATCAGCTCGGTTCAGACTACGAAATTGAGATCGTCGAGATGCACCACGACCGGAAGAAGGATGCGCCGTCCGGTACAGCTTTGACCCTGGCGGAAACCATCTGCAGCGCAACGGGCCGCGATCTTCGGCATGATGTCGTTTTCGGCAGGCACGGCGACAACGTCGTACGGCAACACGGTCAGATCGGCATTCATGCAGTGCGTATGGGTGATGTCGTCGGCGAGCATACGGTGTATTTTTCTACCGGCGGTGAACGTCTGGAAGTACGTCACGTGGCGACAAGTCGGGATACGTTCGCACGCGGAGCGCTGCGTGCAGCATCGTATTTATTCGGCAGACCCGCAGGCCGCTACACCATGCGGCATGTCCTGCAGATGAACTGATATTCAAAGGTTTGAGAAACTCTTTTCACGGAGGATAACAAGCAATGGATTGTCTGGTTATTAACGGTGGACATCGCCTGCGCGGTTCGCTGCGCGTCAGCGGAGCCAAAAATGCCGCCCTGCCGATTATGGCGGCAGCCCTGCTTGCGGATGGTCCGTCGGTGATCGAAGATGTGCCGGATTTACAGGATATTCAAAGCCAGATTGATCTGCTGAAGATGCTCGGGGCGGATGTTGAACGCTCCGGCAGTTCAGTTCGAATCGAAGTTAAAGATACCAGCAACTCTCATGCCCCCTACGATGTCGTGCGGAAGATGCGTGCGAGTATTTGTGTTTTGGGACCGCTGCTGGCCCGCCGGGGCATCGCTCGTGTATCGATGCCCGGCGGCTGCGCTATCGGCGATCGACCGGTGGATCTCCACCTGCGGGGACTTGAGGCATTGGGGGCCAGCATTAATCTGGAAAACGGCGATATCGTAGCGAAGGCCAAAAAGCTCAAAGGAGGTTCCATCTTCTTGGGCGGGAATTTCGGGTCAACGGTTCTCGGCACCGCCAACGTCATGTCAGCGGCGTCTCTGGCGACGGGAACCACCGTTATCGAGTCGGCCGCGTGCGAACCTGAAATCGTCGATCTTGCCGATTATCTGCGCAGCATGGGGGCAAAGATTTCCGGTGATGGAACCCCGCGGATCACGATTGAAGGCGTTTCATCTCTCCACGGTGCGACGCACCGTATTATCCCCGACCGCATCGAAGCCGGTACGTTTATGATCGCTGCGGCCATCACCAACGGCGAACTGCAGATCGACAATGTACGAACCGACCATCTCATGGCCTTTATCGACCGCATGCGGGCGGTGGGTGTCATTACCGAATCAAGCGGTACCGGTGTGACGGTATCGTCGCAGAGGAATCTGCGGGCCGCCAGTCTCACCACTCAGCCGTACCCCGGCTTTCCGACAGATCTTCAGGCCCAGTTCATGACCCTTCTGACAACGGCCGATGGGAACAGTATTATTACAGAAAAAATATTTCCCGACCGCTTCATGCACGTCGCGGAACTCTCGCGCCTCGGCGCCCGCATCCATCGAGAAGGGCCGACGGTCATTGTGGAAGGTCCACGGCAGCTCATTGGTGCGCCTGTCATGGCCAGCGATCTGCGAGCCTCGGCAGCGCTGGTGCTCGCCGGACTTTCCGCCCGAGATACAACGACCGTCAATCGGGTTTACCACATTGACCGCGGGTATGAAAAGATCGAAACGCGTCTTAAGGCCGTCGGTGCTGATATCAGTCGAAAAGATGAAAAGGAACTCGACTGAGGATCAATCGCGGATTTACCCCTCCAGCGAGTTTTCACCTTCATCGCCGATATCAAGGCCGTCATCGGTGTCCGAACTCCCGGCTGAGGGCGCCCCGCCGCCGGGCATAAGGCCGATGGTGGACATGATGGATCCGTCAAGAAACCCCTCCAGCTTCCGTGATCGGACGGGGTGCTGCAACTTCCGCAGCGCTTTGGCCTCCACCTGACGGACGCGCTCGCGGGTTACCTTGAATATCCGCCCCACTTCCTCGAGGGTATAGGTATAACCGTCGCCGATACCGTATCGGAGTTTAATGATTTCGCGTTCCCGATAGGTCAACGTCTTGAGAACCTGATCAATCCGGTCCCGCAGCATTTCCTGCGTCGCCGTCTGCACCGGGTTATCCGCTGTTTCATCCTCGATGAAATCACCGAAGTAGGAATCTTCCGACTCCCCCACCGGCCGATCCAGCGAAATCGGATGCCGGGCGATTTTCAGCACCCGCCGACATTCAGATGGCGGCATTTTCGCCTCACGGGATATCTCCTCGATCGTCGGTTCCCGCCCCAGATCCTGCAGCAGCTTTTTGCTGATGTTCCGCAGCCGGGACATTGTTTCAATCATGTGGACCGGTATGCGAATGGTGCGGGCATGGTCGGCGATGGCGCGAGTGATGGCCTGACGTATCCACCAGGTGGCGTAGGTGCTGAATTTGTAGCCGCGTCGGTATTCGTACTTATCCACCGCCCGCATCAAGCCGGTGTTCCCCTCCTGAATGATGTCTAGAAAGGTCAGGCCCCGGTTACGGTATTTTTTGGCTATCGAA
Source organism: Phycisphaerae bacterium (assembly GCA_049965755.1). GTDB lineage: Bacteria > Planctomycetota > Phycisphaerae > WQYP01 > WQYP01 > JAJZGD01. Next base: position 23,290 of record JBMFVY010000012.1, read on the forward strand.
ACCACCAGCCGCAGATTTCCGCCGGAAAGTTTACGTTTCGCGTCCTCATATTCGTTAAATACGGACGTGATGCGATGGCACCGCTGGGCCAGAGAATCGGCATCTTCCAGAACCAGGTCTAGGAGCCCCTGATATTCGTCCGTCATCGCGAGGCGGTCATCTTCGGTTAACCGGCTGTTTTTGTCGGTTAATCGGTTACGCAGATTATTTATTTTGTCGCTTATCGAAAGTAATTTGCGCATCAACGGGATAATTTTACTGGTACGCAGGGAGAGCTCTTCCAGCAGAGTGACGGCTTTGCGACGGCTGGAACTGATCTGCGCCTGGAGTTCCCGGCGCTGTGTTTCACTGGTGGCCGGATCGATGATCTTTTCCCAGCGCATTCGATTGCGTTCGCAGATCAACCTTATGGTGGCGAGATTTTCGGGAATCCGCTTGCTGATGGTGGCTTTGGCGTCTTCCTCTGCGGTAGAAACTCTCATCGTGCGGTCGAACGGCAATTCACCAGACTGCACCTGGGCGAGAATCTGCACCGCCGCCTGGGTGCAGTAATCACTCTCAAGCACCTTGCGCCGGAATGCCATGCGCGTAAGTTCAATTTTTTTTGCGAGTTGAATCTCTTCATGGCGCGACAGCAGTGGGATTTCACCCATCTGCGTCAGATACATACGGACCGGATCTTCGATCGATTTGCTCGCGGCGTCTGCCGGTTCGTCATCCTTTATTTCCCGAATTTCAGCTTCCGCTTCGCTCATCATGGATTCGTCGGGATCATCCGGTGACGGTGGCGGCTGCTTCTCTTCATCGGTCTTGTCGATCAACTCGACACCCAGTTCGTCAAACTGCTGCATCAGAGCGTCGAGCCGATCCGGTGCGATCACATCGTCGGGCAACAGTTCATTGAGTTCCTCATAAGTCAGATACCCCTGCGCCTTGCCCCGTTCCAACAACAGGGCAATATTGGAATTGGCGTTGGCTGGCAGCACCGTATGAACGGTGGCGGGCGGCTGTACCTGAGAATGAGCGGTTTGACTCACGGAATCCTCCTGATCATCCGTTAGGACGCTGATGTCCACAGCATGAGCAATCATAGTGGAAACAGACTAAAATCAACGACCGACACGACTCGCCACACTCGCTGAAGAAGCCGCTGTGGTAATCCGCGTTCAGCCGCGCACCATCTTTTGTGCCTCATGCACCATGCAATCGGCAACAGCGGTGGTCGAAACGGGGACCTTGAGTGTCCAACTCTCTTCCGACCGGCCGAACCGTATATTATACTCGGTTTTACACCTTCTTAACACAGTCCGTCGAAATTTATGTGCATATTTCCCATCCATGCCGCCGTGGATATCCAAACGCGGCCTGAGACGGTATGCCGCTTTGACCCGCCTGCCCCCCCGCCTACGCCCCCACCGAAAAATGGCATCGTTTTGCTTTTACCATCTCAACGATTTGGGGTACCGCTGAGTTTGCGGATACGTTGGTCGGGGATTTTTCCGTTCGCCACTTTAATTCTATCTGCCCGGCTGCAAGACCTTTTTCTCCAACCACAATCCGCAGGGGAATGCCGATCAAATCCGCATCTTTGAATTTTACCCCCGGTCGCTGATCTCGGTCATCAAGTAATACATCAATTCCGGCATTGACAAGTTGGCGGTATAAATCACCGGCAAATTCAGCTACCTGCCCCTCATATTTTACCGGTGTGATGACCACCTCATACGGAGCAAGGCTCATCGGCCAGATGATTCCATCCGCATCGTGGGAGGTCTCTATCGCCCCTACCAGAATACGCCCCGGCCCGATGCCGTAGCATCCCATAATCATGCTGTGATTGATCTGTTTGTCGTCCGCATAAACGGCTCCCAGTGCGTCCGTGTATTTGGTGCCAAGCTTAAATACATGGCCCAACTCAATACCCTTGCTGAATTTAAGTGGCGATCCCGTCGGCGAGCAGTCCCCGGACGCCACCAAGCGGATGTCACCCACCAAGGGTTCTCCCGCTTTTTCCCGATCGATATGGGCGCCGAAGGACAAATTGGTGACATGCCAGAATGGCTTATTGGCACCGGTTGTCGCCTCGGTCACCATCAGGGCATCAGCATCCACAACCAATGTCACCGGCAGTGAATTGGCGATATGCGGCCCTACATACCCAATAGCAAATCCAAATTCTCGCGCCGCCTTTTCATCCGCCAGTTCGATTGGCCCCACCAAGCGGCGCAGTTTGTTCTCGTTGACTTCATGATCGCCGCGGACGCAAGCCACGACAAACCGGTTCCCAGGTGCATCATTCGGGCGCACATACACCATCGTTTTAATCATTTTTTGCGGCACGATTTTAAGCAACTGACAAACGGATTCAATGGATGTGGCGTCAGGCGTCTCGATCTCCTCCAGCGCGGTGATTGCGACAGGCGGAGCGTCGGCAAAACGGTATTCATGCTCGGCACGGTGGGTGGCTCGCTCCAGGTTCGCACAGTACTTGCCATCCTCTGATTGAACGATGACATCCTCGCCCGCCTCGCAGGGGCAGATAAATTCGTGACTGGCATCGCCGCCGATCGGCCCGCTTTCCGCTTCAACCGGAATCGCAGGCACGCCGCAGCGGCGGAAGATGTTCACGTAAGCCTGAAACATATCCTGATAAGTTTTGGCGAGACTTTCCAAGGAAGTGTGAAAGCTGTAGGCATCTTTCATGAAGAATTCACGGACGCGAAGTAGCCCATTGCGTGGCCGCGCCTCATCACGAAATTTACCCTGAATCTGATATAGCGTGAGCGGCAATTGACGGTGGCTGGTTATGTAGGCCCGTACAAGCTCCGTCACGCATTCTTCGTGAGTCGGGCCGAGTATCATTTCACTGTTGCGGCGATCCTTCACCTTGAAGAGTAAAGGACCGTAGTCCTGATACCGGCCGGTCTGCCGCCATAAATCCGCGGGCAGCAATGCGGGCATGTGAATCTCCAACGCCCCGATCGCATTCATTTCCTCGCGGATGATGCTGTTGGCCTTGGCGAGTATCTTCCAACCCAGCGGCAGCCAATCGTAAATGCCGGCACTCACACGCCGAATGAGTCCTGCCCGAAGCAGCAACTGATGGGAAATAATCTCGGCATCGGCCGGAACTTCACGGGTTGTGGGGATTAACGTTTTTGACCACAGCATTAAATCAAGCCTCCATTGGCGGCCCAGTTTGTATCGGTGGATGACCGGAATTGCAAGCCTGCCGATCATCGATCTCGATCTACGACGGAGAGGACCGCTCCACGCAGTATAAGACCTCGGCGCGAAATTTCCGTCGGCGGCGCATTTACACGGATTTGGAATAAGTTATAATTGTTGCTCTCTTACGCGGGCGTAGCTCAGTGGTAGAGCGTCACGTTGCCAACGTGAATGTCGAGGGTTCAAATCCCTTCGCCCGCTTTTTCCGTGTCTTTACCCCCCTGCCGTCCCTGTTATGGTTTGGAATACTAACCGCGTTAAATTGCGGATGTACGTAAGACCGTTAGAATGCGGTGCTTGGTTTTGATGAGGACACATGATTTCAGAGCATCCACAGTTTCAGGAACGGCACGATCGGCTGGCAAAATGGCGGGCGCTTGGAGTTGATCCGTACGGAACGCGACTTGACGGCGTTCAGCCGGTGCTCGATGCGAAAGCGTTACATAACGAAAATACGCCCCATGAAGGAAGTCAGGTCGCTCGAATTTGCGGTCGCATCGTGCTTTTGCGCGATATCGGCAAGCTGATCTTCATCACCATCCAGGATTCATCAGGGAAACTGCAGATCGGTCTGACCAAGCAGATGCTTGCAGCCGATTGGGAAAAGGCGAAATTGCTCGAACTTGGCGACATTGCGTGGTTCGAAGGAAAGGTCGGCCACACCAATACGGGCGAGGTCACAATCTGGGCCACCGCCTTCGGGCTTTCCGCCAAGGCGCTCCTGCCACTTCCGGATAAATTCCATGGACTTACCGACACTGAATTGCGATATCGGCAGCGTTATCTGGACCTGGCGGCCAACAGTGCGTCGATGTCAGTATTTCAGGCGCGAAGTCGGATCATAGCGGAAATTCGGCGTTTTCTGCATCAGCGCAAATTCATCGAGGTTGAAACCCCCATGATGCAGTCCATGGCCGGTGGCGCTGCCGCCCGTCCATTTCTGACGCATCACAATGCTCTCGATATCGATTTATATCTCCGGGTAAGTCCGGAGTTATTCCTTAAACGGTTGCTGGTCGGGGGAATGGAGCGAGTTTTTGAAATCAATCGAAATTTCAGAAACGAAGGGATCGATACCCGCCACAACCCGGAGTTCACCATGATGGAGCTTTACGAAGCTTACAGCGATTTATCCGGGATGATGGAACTGACCGAAACGTTGGTGGCGACGTTGGCTGAACACGAAGCTCGCCTGCAGAAAAAAGCCGACGGCCGGATACTTCTGCCATTCGGAGATCGACAGATCGATTACACCGCCCCGTTTGAGAGAATTGCCTACGGCGAATTATTTCAAAAGCATGTCGGGGTAGCGATGGAAGACGACACCGCTGTTCGCAAGGCGGCAGCAGACTGCGGCATAACTCACAGCGACAGCAAAGACGCCGACGTACTGCGCGGAGAACTTTTTGAACGACTCGCCGAGCCGTCATTGAAAGATTATGATCGACCGGTGTTCGTCTTTGACTATCCAGCAGGACTATGTCCGTTGACCCGGCGCAAGGTCGGCAACCCCTCCATCGCCGAGCGTTTTGAACTTTATGCAGCCGGAATGGAACTGGCCAATGCATACACGGAACTCAATGATCCGGAGGTGCAGTATGAGACGCTCAACGCGCAGTTGGCGGGGCTGCCGGAACATGAATCCATGGCGCGGATGGATCATGATTTCGTAACTGCGTTGTGTCATGGAATGCCTCCGGCCGGCGGACTGGGAATTGGAATAGACCGCCTGATCATGCTGCTTACAAACTGCACCAGTATCCGAGACGTAGTCCTTTTTCCGCTTTTGCGTCCGGTTCCGCTATCGGCAAATGGCCCGACAGTATCCGCCCCAAATATTTGAGAATGAATGTATAAACTTTTCCTCTGTTTTCGATATCTGACACGCAAGGGAATTGTCATATTCCCCATCCTTGCGGTCTGGCTTTGCGTATCGATGCTGATTGTCGTGTACAGCATCATGACCGGTTTCGTGGATCGCGTACGCGATGCGGGGAAAGAATTAATGGGCGATGTGGTCATTCAAAGTACGCTTGCCGCCGGATTTCCGCATTATGACGGCCTGCAAAAGCAATTGGCCAAACTCCCTTGCGTCGCGGCCAGCGCACCGGTGATCAGCACCTACGGCATTATGAATCTGCCGGAATATCAGACAAGTGCGGAAGTGGAAGTCCTGGGCATCAAACCCGCCCTGCAGTCACGGGTGAGTTCATTTGGCAAAAGCCTCTTCTGGCAATATCGCGCCCCACTCGATGCGGCACATGACCTGCGCAACGCTCCGTTCCCCCTTACCGGCGGCCAATTGGTCAAGTACGCGCGGGGAAAGCTTCAGGCTGCCCTGCTGGTCTTCCGCCGCCACGAGCTAGCCATCCGAAAACTCAAGCCGATCAAGGGCCATGGATGGATTGCGGCCATTGAGCACCATTGGCATGTGATCGCCCGGGAGGATTACCGTCAGGCGGAATACCATCTGAACCGGGTGTTTCGCGATTTGCGATTCGTGCAGAAACTCCCACCTGCCGCGATCATCAGGAGCGATGCCTCTCTTTGCAAAGAATTGATTCCTTCCACCCCCACCTTCAAACCGCCGGCAAGAGCACGCAGAGATTATCCAAGTCTCGCCGCCGAGCCGAAATATGGGTGCGTTGTGGGGGTCGACATCGGACTTTACACCCGCGATCGATTCGGGCATTATCATCGACCGCCGGGCGTGCGTTTTTCACCTGTCATTCTGACCGTGGTGCCCATCACCCTCAGCAGTACTCTGGCCAGCCCGCAAAGCCATCGGTTTCAAATTGTGGATGATTCGCGGACAAAGGTATTCACGGTTGATCGGCACACCGTTTACGCCCCGTTTCGCGTGGTGCAGAAGATGGCCTTCATGCAGCAGCAGGATCTGCTAAGCGGCGGTATTCGGCCGGCACGCTGCAGTGAAATCGAAATTCGAGTACATGATGATCAGCACCAGGCGTCGGTGAACGCGGCCCGTAATCAGATTGCCGCGGCCGTCAGGCGTTATGCGCTCAAACATCCCGGCATGGAGTCTTCTGGCCTGACCGTGATGACGTGGCTGCAGGAACAATCTCAGTTTATCGCAGCGGTGGACAAAGAGCGAGATCTGATAACGTTTCTGCTCGGGATGATGAGTCTGGTGGTTATCGTTGTCATATTTTTGATATTTTTTATGATTGTCCGCGATAAAACACGCGATATCGGCATCATCAAGGCCATCGGCGGAAGTGAAGTGGGCGTCGGAAGCATCTTTGTGCTTTACGGCCTTTTAATCAGCTCCGCCGGCACGCTGATGGGCGTCATCACCGGCGTGCTTTTTGTTATCCACGATAATTGGATTCATGACGACATTCTCTGGAGAATTTTTGGAATCACCATCTGGAATCGGAGAGTTTATATTTTTTCGCGTATACCGGATCAGGTCAATCCGGAAACGGTCGTTACCATTGCGGTGCTGGCGATTGTGGCGGGGCTTCTGGGGGCGATCATACCGGCCTTAATTGCGGCATCGCGGGATCCCGTTCATGCACTGCGGTACGAGTAACGATGAGGAGCAGCGTTGGCGAATCTGTTGGAGCTTATTGATATTCAAAAAAGCTTTCGCATGGGGACGGAAGAAGTTCAGGTCCTCGCGGGCGCTAATCTTTCCATCGCCGAAGGGGAATTTGTCGCCTTAATCGGGGCGTCCGGATCTGGAAAGAGTACTCTGCTGCATATCGCCGGTGCATTGGACCACCCGAATTCAGGCTCCGTCCTGTTTAAGGGGCGAGATATCATGCGCTGCAGTATTTTTGAAAGATATCGTTTTCGCAATCGGAATGTGGGCTTTGTGTTTCAGTTGTATCATCTGCTGCCGGAACTTAATGTGCTGGAAAATACCCTGCTACCGGCCATGGTGGCGGCACCGTGGTACAAGGCGCTGATCCGGGCGCGTCCGGGTAAAGCCCTGGCAATACAGATGCTTACCGACATGGGTCTCGGTGGGCGCCTCAAGCATCGGCCCAATGAACTTTCCGGCGGTGAAAGACAGCGAGCCGCCATTGCCCGGGCTCTGATCAACCGCCCCGCTCTGCTCCTGGCCGATGAACCGACCGGCAACTTGGATCCGCGCACCGGCCACGGAATCATTGATCTGCTTATCCGGCGAAGGCGCGAAGAAAATTGCAGCATGCTGCTGGTCACCCATGATGCCCAGATTGCTCAGTTGGCCGACAGGGTCGTACGATTGGAGGATGGCAAAATCACGCCCGCGTGAGGCGCCCTAAAAAGTATGGCATTCTTTCGAAAACACAGTCATTCTCAATCCGGCGGCAGCGTTGATCTGCCGACCATGTCATTCGGTGATCACCTTTCTGAGCTGCGCCGGCGGCTTATTTACGCCCTGCTCGGATCGGCCGTCGGAATATCTCTCTGCCTGTATTATGATGTCAATATCATTGAATTTTTGTATCAGCCGTATCTCATTGCACTGAAATGGGCCGGGTACCCGCCCCACCTTCAGTATTTCAAAGCGCTCGGCTCCATCATTGTTTATTTCACAACGGCACTCAAAGCCGGACTGGTGGTATCAAGCCCGTGGATCATCTATCAGTTCTGGCGGTTTGTAGCATCGGGTCTCTATCCGCGCGAACGAAAAGTGGTCTACAAATATATCGGCCCCAGCGCCGTTCTGTTTCTACTGGGTGTCGCCTTTTTCTTCTTTCTCATTCTGCCGTTTCTGCTCAAATTTATCATGGAGTTCAATAAGCAGGTGCATGTGCCTCCGCTGCACCGCACATGGTGGGAAACGTTTCTCTATCGACATCACGCGCCGCCCGCTCCCCTGCCTTCATCCGAGGCCGTCAAACCGCTGCAGATACCCTTGCTGGCCCACGATCCGACCCATTTCAAGCCGGGAGTGGCCACGCTCTGGTACAATACCTCTGAAGGGCAGCTTCGACTGCATTTCGGTCATGAACTGCTGGAAATTGCTGCCCAGCCGGCCAAGGCGCTCTTTGCCCCCATCCCAATGCTGCATGACTATCTGAGTTTTGTCACCATCATGAGCTTGATTTTCGGTCTGGCATTTGAATTACCGATGGTGATGCTGATTTTGAGCAAGATCGGTATCGTCACCGCAGCCCAGTTTCGTTCCATGTGGCGTTATGCCGTGCTCGGGCTTGCCATTGTAGCGGTCATCCTGGCTCCGTCCCCCGATATTTTTACCTTCGCCAGCATCTACGTTCCGCTGCTTTCCCTTTATGGAGCCGGATTGGTCATGGCGACGCTTGCTGGCCGACCGAAAAAGTCGTCACCAGATGAATCAACTGATGATGCCGAATCGGCGGCGGAATAAGTTCTTCTCAGATTGGGACCACTTTCCCCCGCGTTGCCCGCTTCAATGGACTGCGATGATTGTCATTGTCTCGTGCGTTGGGCATAAAGTATCAAGGCGCCATCGGAAACGACCGCCGCAGATTCGGGTGAATTTTATGCGCTCACATCCAATTTGACGGCTTTACCTGGAGGGCGGGTTAAATTGCGGATGCTGATCTGCCCCGCCAGCGATTCCACCATGGAATTCATCTGCGGGCGCATATTTCCCGAAAAATTGGCGAACGGATCGCCCTTATCTGAATTGATGCGCAGCGCCACATCCAACGGAAGTTGTCCGATGAATGGAAGGCTCATCTCCTGCGCCATCTGCTGGGCGCCGCCGCTTCCAAAAAGATCGTATCGTGTTCCGTGCTCGCAGACGAAATAACTCATATTCTCCACCACGCCCAGAATCCAGACACCAAGCTGCTGGAACATCCGAACGGCCCGGCGAGCATCAGCCAGCGCCACCTCCTGCGGTGTGGCAATGATCACGGCACCCGTGAGCGGAATGCTTTGGGCGAGGGTCAGGGAGACATCTCCCGTTCCAGGCGGCAGATCAACAATGAGATAATCCAACTCACCCCACTGCACCTGTTCAAGAAATTGGCGTATCACACCGTGGACCATCGGCCCACGCCATATCAAGGCTTTTTCCTTGGGCACAATAAAACCGATCGACATCACCTTGATCGGCACCTGAGCCGATCCCCAGTTAAACGGGATGATTTTGTCATCCACCACCGACGGTTGTGAATTGACCAGGCCGGTCATGATCGGTATCGACGGGCCGTAGACATCCGCATCAAGCAGGCCCACTCGTGCACCTGCCAACGCAAGCCCGACGGCGATATTCACCGCAACGGTGCTCTTGCCGACCCCTCCCTTGCCGGCACCGACCGCAATCACATTCCGGACATCAGGCAGAATATTGCGCTGATCATTGGATGGTCGGACGCTGGCACCGAATTTAATGGCGACGGACTTCGCCCCCGGAACACGAAGCACCGCATCAGTTACATCTTTTTCAATTTTGGAACGCATCGGACACGCGGGCGTGGTCAGGTCAATGTCGATACTCACGGCGCCGTTGCACATGCGTACATCCTTGACCATCTTGAGTGTGACCAGGTCCTTGAAAAGTTCAGGGTCCTGAACACCTGCCAGCGCCGTCCAGACAGCGTCCTTCAGCGATTGATCGCCTGCTGCCGCAGTCGTATCTGTCATTGACTTCCTTCCCCGATGATCAGGCGTAGCTGTGGAGGCCGACCAGGAAAAAATTAACTCCGATCCAATTGAACATCATCACGCCGAACCCCGCGATCGAGAGCACCGCCGTCCACGTGGGGCGGTACTTCGGGGTTACAAACCGCAGATGCACAATAATCAGATAAACAAGCCAGGTCACAAGGGCGAAGGTTTCCTTCGGGTCCCATCCCCAGGGCCGGCCCCAGGCGTAATCCGCCCAGACGGCACCGAAGATAATCCCCGATCCAAGAAACCAGAATGCCATCTGCAATACCACGATATTGGCGGAATCCAACTGCTGAAGAAATTGTGTGCGCCGCATCTGTTCATCCATGATCACCGCCGGAGCGGCCGCCACCGGTGCCTGCAGCACTGCGGCGCCGCCGCTTGATGATCCGCTCATGGGACGAATGTCATCAGAGGACGCTGGCGCAGTCGGGTCAATGCCGTAGGTGGATACCGGATTGAGCTTGTAATACCCTTTAATGGCCAGAAAAAGCAGTCCGAGACAGAAGCTCGCACCGATGAGCGCATAGCTGCTGATAACGACGTTGACGTGAATCCAGAGCCAGTAGGTGCTCAGCATCCCATCCACCCGCGATATGTTCGCACCCATGCTGGTGCCTACCACATAAGGCATCACAAAACACGCCGTCATGGCCATGAAACCTACAAAACTCATCGCCAGGCCGAACAGGCTGTTCTTTTTCCAATATTCCAGTATCAACCCGATGGTGCATCCGACCAGCGCAGCGCCCAAAACACTTTCAAATTCATTTTGAATCGGGATACGTCCAGCCAGCCACCATCGCACGCCGGTAAATGTGGCGTGCGTGATGACAGCCACTGTGAAAAAGCCGAGCGCTACCTTCCGTACTCCGGGTGCAGCACCGACTGCGGCGATAAGGAAAAGTGTCAGCGAAACAAAATAGAAGAACACGCCGACCAGCGTCCCGTCAAAAAGCCGGTTGTACCAGATTTCCGTCACGCGTTTGGCCATGGACGGATAGGCGGCTTCATTAATTTTTGGAAGCACATGGCTGAGAATTTTGATCCCGCTGTTAGCCAGCGCGGCATCGTTATCACGCCACCCGCCGAAAAGTTCGACGAAGCCGAGCACCACCCGCTTGGAAATAGTTTTGGAATAGCCAGGAACCGGCTTTCCGAGCGGCATTCCCGGCGGTGGAGGTACACCCGTATTGGGGATCAGATTCACCGGGTTAACCCACAACTTATCTTTTGACCCCGGGGGTGGTGCGACGATGCGCAGTTGAGCCGCCATATTTCGGAACGCATTAAGGGCATCACCGATCTGTGCTACCGAGGAATTCAGAACACCGTCGCGGCTGATATGCTCCAGAAGCCTGCGAACTTCGGGCTGCGCCAGAAATTTGGGGCTTACCGTCCCCTGTTCCAGAATGCGCTTGGCTTGAGCCGGCGAGACCAGCTTGCCGAGCTGTTCACGAATCGGCACCGCCATGATGTAGATGAAATTGCGGTTTTCCCATGCTTCCGGCCGAAAGGCCATGTCGAGAGCGGTATACAGCGGATCACGCCCGTTGACCGAGCCGTAAAAGGTGATGGTCTGGAGCGTTTCGCGGGCCCAGGTATCCAGCGTCTTAACTTCCTCCTGGTTCTGCACCGCCAGCGTCTCCAGCGGGGTCATGTTAATCGTGTGGCGGAAAACAGTTCGGTTCTGGGCGGCAATAGCCTTGGCCCTGGCGGCGCGGAAGTTTTTTATCTCCGCCTTCATCACCGAAGATTCATTGAAGGGCGACTGCGTAGCCGCCGGAAATTTGCTCGGCACTCCTTCCTGAACCTTAATGGCGGCTGCGTGCACAAGGGTTGCACCAATCACCGCCATGGTGATCAGCGCCGCGAGTATTCCGGTTTGAATGCGAAATCGATCGTGAATTTTCATCGTGATAACACCTCTTCTTACGCTTTTGAAGCAGCCGGAGCAGTGCCGGCCAGCATCGCCAACTGTTTCTTTTTAACATTGATCAGGATCGGCTTGACATAAAAGGCGTAACCGATGCCTGCAATGATCATAATCACACCCGTAAGCATAGCATAAAAGCCATGCGTATTTCCAACGCCCAATACGGTGAAGGCCTGCCCGTTCTGCAACTTTCCGAAGCGGGCCTGAAAGATATGCAGACCGTCAATCTGGGCCGGATGATTCAGATGTATCTTGACATGCTGCACCTCGCCGGTGCGCCGGTTCCGGATGAGAACCTTGCTGATGAAGTCCCGGGGAAATGAATGTCCGCCGGGAAAGAACACTTCCTTGCAACTCTGCAAGGTAATGGAGATCGGCATCGAACGACGGAGCTGCGAAAAAATCAGCCCCAGCTTTCCGCCGTTGGGCAGTCGCGTTTCAATCGGCGGCAGTTCGCCGTGGAACCCGAACTGCTGGTAGGGAACGTACAACTCTTTGGAAAAGCCATTCGGCCCGCTTACCCGAGCCAGCATGATGCAGTGGCCCATGGTGTTTTCCACCTTGGGGCGCCGGTCGGCCTTGGGAATCAGATGGGGCCGCAGAGCCACTTCCGCATCTCGCACAAGGGTAAAGGACGATTTAATACCCTGCATGTCAATCGGAATCGGCGTACCAAAGGCCTTGATCGGCTTTTCGCTCACCGCCCCGCCGGGTTTACGGTGCACCAGCAGGAATTTGCCGGTTTTCAATTCCACCACCCAGAACTGATCGCGCGTGGCATCGATGTACCGTATGTGCAGTTTGCGATCAAACTTGTGCACCAGCAGCTTACGCTGCCCATTCTTTGTGATGAAATCAACCGATTGCGTCGGATATCGAAACAGCGCCACACGCTGAAATTTCACCGTTTTACCGTTGATGGTCCGCTGAATGTTGATCATGCAGGCCTGGCTGATGGCTCCGTTGTATGCGGAACTGATCAGCGGCATGGTAATCAGGTGGCGCGGGGTAAGCGTATACGGTGTGCCCTTGACCACAATTTTCTGATTCAGATGAAACGGATACACCCGGCGCACATTACCGGCACGAACAATCAGGGCATGCGTACCTGAAAAACTCTGGGATATATCGCGCAGCCGCCGCTGGGATGGATGATAAAGATACTCCACCACAAACGGCGAATTAAATCCGCTTAACCGGCCACGCGGGCTTTTGCCGATTAACCACTCCCCCGGTGCCCCCTCCTGCCCGCCGATGTTGAATTCAATCGCCGGCCGCCGGGGTGCGACACCCGGAGTTCGCGGAATGGGAAATCCCTCCAGCCGTGAATACGGAAAGTATCCGATCACCTTCACATGATACCCGTGCAGTTTAGGGCTCAGGCGCGTCAGCACCTGATGGGGCACGGCAATATTGAGCGGATTGCCGCTCTGGGGTGAGCGGAGATCAAAAATAGGTAAGGATTTGAGCTCCACAAAAGCCGATTTTTTTCCGGTAGCACCTTCGTATTGCAGATAAATCGCCCGGTCAGAGGCGTCGTAGTAATGGCGTACGGTATGGTTGAGAAAAATACGGGTTAGGCCTTCATGCTTGAGCCCGAAGTAGAAAAAACACCCGGTAATCAGGGTGATGATCCCCACATGCACCGTCCAGACGCCCAATCGGTAGAGCGTCAGAGGAATACGGCGCAGGGTGACCACAATCAGCGTGGTGCCAAGCAGAAGCAACAGCGTTACCAGCGGCCACGCATCAAAAAACTGCATGGTGGAAACATCAAAATAGGCCCGCAGGGCCGGCAGTCCCGACCCCAGCGAAAGATAAATGGCAATCAGCCCCAGATAGATAATTCCCAGCGTAACCGAGCTGAAAAATCGCACGGTAACGCCGATAACATCCCGGCGGAGGGCCAGTTTATCCAGAAATTTGCCCGCGGCTTTCGGGTACCGCCCTACCCACAAAATCGCTCGTTCAATGAGCCACAGGTGCTCTGCCGGTTTCACAGGGGCCGGTGCGGGGGATGAAGGAAGGGTGGGTTGCGGCGTAGCGGTTGGCATCTATTTATAAGCTCACTAAACATACCAGCGGATCGTCATGCCGCATCCTGCAACATGTTACCGGTTCGCCGCCAAAATATCTTGTGAAATTTATCACAAACCCCTCTACGTTCCAAATCGCCCCAAAGTTCATCTCTTTTCTACGATGTAAATCGTTTCCTACAATGCTGCTATCAGCCCTGCCGTAAACTCTTTCGTGCCCGCGGCCCCTCCCAGGTCCCGTGTTCGGGTTTTTCCATCCGAGAGCACCTTGTCGTAAGCCGCTTTAATCTTCTCGGCCGCCTGTTTGCACGCCGGGTTCTGCCGCGTTTCGGCCAGATAATTCAGCAGCATTACCCCGCTCATCAGACACGCCAAGGGATTGGCCAATCCCTTGCCCGCGATATCCGGCGCACTGCCGTGCACCGCCTCAAACACTGCACAATCTTTACCGATGTTGGCCCCGGGCACTACGCCCAGCCCCCCCACCAGTCCAGCACATAAATCGCTCACCAGATCGCCATAAAGATTTTCCATCAGCAGCACGTCAAAGCGGCTCGGGTCCTTTACCAACTGCATGCAGGCGTTGTCGATGATCACCTCTTCGTAGGCAATCTGCGGATAGCGGGCTTCGCGCACAGCCCGGGCGCAGCGGAGAAACAGTCCATCAGTGAGTTTCATGATGTTCGCCTTATGAAACACACTCACCTTGGCGCGTCCGCGGCGCACGCAATATTCGAATGCGGCTTCGGCAATGCGGGTGCACGCCTTTTCCGTAGCCACCTTCATACTGGTCACCACACCAGGGGCCACCTCATTTTCAATGCCGGTATATAACCCTTCGGTATTTTCCCGAAAGATCACCAGATCGACATTTTCATAGCGCGTTTTAACACCGGGAAGATTGCGCACGGGCCGCACAGCGGCATACAGATCAAGCGCCTTGCGCAGGGTGACATTTACCGAGCGAAACCCGCCCCCGATCGGCGTTCCCACCGGCCCCTTGAGCCCCACCTTCACCTGCCGCAGAGCGTCAAGCGTTACGGCCGGAAGCACATCGCCGTGGCTTTCAATGGCCGCGACGCCGGCCGGCATAGGAAGCCATTGAATCGGGGCCCCGGCAGCCTTGATCACTTCGCACGCAGCGGCGGTAACTTCCGGCCCGATTCCATCGCCGGCGATCAGAACAACATCAATGACATCCATGCTCGGTGTCTCCAAAACGTCAACTTTCAGTGCGCCGCGGCGCCCAGCAGCCGCGCACCCGATGCTGCATCTTAGCCTCGCCCCACCCGCGGCGAAATACAGTAATCGTTTTGCATCGGGTGGAGAGTCCCGATTTTATTCCAACCTGAGCCGCGTCAGCTGCTACAGAAGACCTGCCAATTTTTACGGGCTTGCTCGGCTGGTCCCGCCAGTCCCCCTGGCCGAAGTGTCTGGTCATAATCGACGGCTTTACGCACGGCCTCTGAGAAACCACTGAGCATTCGGAGGTTGCGGCCCACTGTGGTTTGTGATTTCCTCTCGCCCTCGCCGTAACCATCCTGCCTCGCCGCAGTCGCTGCGGGGGTGTCGAACCAATCGTGAATACCGTGCCGAAGGATGCGCTCGGCCTGATCGGGAAAACATGCGAGGATCAAACACGCCACGAGGACACTGTCCGGATCGAGGCAATGGAGGTAAAGGTCCTTTTCCGAATCCCCCTCAGCTTTGGCCTCTTTTGCGGCCCTTACTATACTGAGCCAACGGCGCCGCGCATCGCGCAGGCCGTTGCGCAAGGTTCGGGGTGTGAGGTAGCGCATGACACCCAGTTCGGTTGAGTCGTTGAGGAACGCGGTAAATGCCTCCTTCCTTCGCTGTGGATCAACGCCCGGAGTACCGGTCATGTAGGGGCGGGAGGCCTCAGCGCGGGGAAAAGTCTGGCCATCCATCCAAGCGCGAAAAACTTCCAGTACCGCCTCGCACTTGGACGCCATTGCTGCATCGAAATGGATTTGACTCTGGAAGAGCCGTGGCAATGCCACACCACCAGTCAGCCACCAGAAGTTCCGGAAACCGTAGTCCCTTCTCGCTGACGCGGCCGATAGCTCGATGTCTTTCAGTACCTCCCCGGACAAGGATTTATGCTCTCTGGACAACTGTCCGAAATGATTTACTAAATAACTTGTGTTAAACCGCTCGCTCGCCTCGGGCTTCTTCTGGAGGCCGGGCTGATCACCCGCTGGCTCCGACCAAGTGGGAGTCGCGCTGCAAAATATGTACCCGAATCCGGCGTAGCGTTTTACCGAGTCGAGGAATCCTTCCAAAAGGGAGAAGTAGGCGGCGGCTTTCTCAGCGGGGGCTAGCCTATCAGTATCTTCGACGCAAAAAATCAAGCGGCAACGTACGCGAATCAAAAATTCAGAAAGGGCGGGGAGCCAAACCTCGGTGGGTGGTGCGGCGATAACATCGAGTATCCCGGCAGCACCGGAATGGCCGAAGAGTGCCCGCGGGAGCGAGGCCGGGGCACCGGCGAATGGTACGATATCCACCCGGCTTCTAATAGATTTAATACCTTCGATTACGGCGGCCCGAACAGCGCTGGCCGCGTCTGCGTGATCCCAAAGCGATATGTAGCAAAATCGGAGTTTTATTGCCCCGTCAACCGCTTGCGATTTCGCTTGCTCGGCGGCGAGCCGGATAAGTGTGGACTTTCCGCTACCCCTCGCCCCAATCAAGTGTACCGTCCCCGCAGGATCCGCCGCCCCACGCGGTTTAACCAAGGACACGAGGCGTGCGGCCTCCCATTTGATGTCGAAGAGATCATCTTGGGCCGAGCCAATGGGATTTTCGCCAGCATCAAGCCAGCGTTGCAATCGGCGCAATCGCTCCTGATCGTGGATCGGGGCCTCCCAGGGCGCGCCGGCGGGCGATTTCGTGCCAGCGCCCAAATCGGCGGGGGGCAATTTCGCGGCCGGAACCGGCGGGCTCGCGCTCGCCGCCGATGGCGCCTGCTCCGACGGCGCGTCGTCCGTCGTCGGCGGGCTTGGCACTCGATGCCCATGCTGGCAAGCGAGCACACGTGGTAACAACAGCAGGTAAAACACGGTCGACAAAATGGCCGCGAAAATCGCTGCTGGCAAAGCGGGCAGCAAAACCTTGTGGTGCAGGAGACAGCTCGCAACGGCCGCCAAGGTGGCGCTCATGGCAACCACCGAAAGCGTGGGCAGCGGCCAAGGGAAGATCGGCCAGATGGATCCCCATCCCGGCAAGGCTGGCATGCGGAGCACCCAGAGAATGGCCGCAAGGGCGGCAAGTACCGCAACTGCGCCAGCGTGCGGCGTGAGGCAGGCGATGAATAAGCCAAGCGTGGGGGCGGCGGCGACCACCGTAACGGTAGCAACAGCAGGCAGGAAATACGAGACGGCGAAGCGTCGCCACATGGTGCACCCCAGAAAAAATTCCGACTCCACGACCGCTCCGCCCATTATCAGCGGCTCATCGCCGATCGGCAATTGCGTCCCAGTCCGCGGTGGGCGGGCAACCGAGGTGCCCAATCCCCCCATTTTCGCCTCGCTATAAACCTGTGGCAAAAAACTGTAAACTCTTGCTTTCGGGCTGCGGCGGCATGCACCGATTGACATGCCCGGCTGCCGGTTGCGTTTTTGGTGTTTGGCCTTGGAGTTTGTTTTATGATTTATCGTTCCATTCCCAATACCGATATGAAAGTCTCCGCCCTATCGTTCGGTAATTTTATCTACGGCAGCGGTATGTGGGGAAAGACCGCTGCGGATGAGCCGGAGGGTGTCGCCCTGCAGAATAAGGCGTTTGATCTGGGTGTGAATTTTTTTGATACCGCCGATGCGTACGACAACGGCCGGGCTGAAGAGCTGATGCGCCCCACCATCGCCTACGCCGGGCGCGAGAATCTGATCCTCTCCACCAAGTTCGGCTACGATTTTTACTCCGACCCGGGCACCGCCGGCTCGCATCGGGAGCGCAAACAGGATTTTTCGCCTGCCTTTTTGCAATACGCGCTGGAGCAGTCGCTGAAGCGTCTCAACACCGATTACATCGATCTGTGGCAGGCCCACAATATTAAATTGCCGCAGATGAGCGATGAATTGGTCACCAAACTGGAACAGCTTACCCGCGAGGGAAAATTGCGGGCATGGGGCATTGCGCTGGGGCCGGCGATCGGCTGGCGGGAGGAGGGCGCCGCCGCCATTGAACAGTGGCGCTGCGCCACGGTGCAGACGGTGTTTAATATGCTTGAGCAGCATCCGGGGCTGGAATTCTGCCGGCGCAGCGAGAGAACCGGGTGTACGGGAATCATCAGCCGCGTGCCGCACAGTTCCGGCATCCTGCAGGATATCTACACCGAAAATATGACCTTCACAGACCACCGTAAATTTCGTGATCGGAACTGGCTGGTGTACGGCCTGAAAAAAGTTGAAAAGCTGCGGGATATTCAGCATGCTCACGGGTGCACGATGGCGCAGCTTGCCATTAAATGGCTGCTGACATTTCCGACGCTGATCTCGGTGCAGCCGAACATCGCCACCGAAGCGGAACTGACGGAATTTGCGGCCGCCGCCTCGCAGAGCGAACTCCTTTCGCCAGCAGAGATGAAGCAGATTGAAACTCTGGTGGAAAGTGATTTCGGGTACGGGCCCGAGGCGCATGCGTGCGATCTGAAAAGCAGCATGACACCCAATGGCGTTACCCGCAGCGAGTACCAGATGGATCATGCCGTACCGCGACTGCCGGGATCTGCGCACTTGTCGCCACAGAGGGCCGGGGCCGGCCGCTGAGGCAGACAATGCACGCTGCCGAGACTGGAAATACTTTGCGAATCCGCCGGAATCTCATCGGGCATTTGAACATCGGGAGATAATCCTCTACGCTTTGAATGCACCGGATTTGGCCGAGTAAGCATCGGCGCCTTTATATTGAATTGGGGGTAGCTCCGACGTGTCAACGGCATCTTTGATTTGGGTATTAAAAATCGCCCTCATGTCTTTCGTGGGGGGCGTGGTGGGATCGATCAGCGGGCTCGGCGGCGGGATTGTGATCGTGCCGGTGCTGACGATTTTCATGGGGCTGCCGATTGAAGACGCCATCGGAGCGAGCATTGTTTCGGTTATTGCGGTTTCGTCCGGTGCCGGTGCGGTTTACGTGCGGGATCACATCACCAATGTCCGCATTGCGATGTTTCTTGAACTATCCACTGCGACCGGTGCCATCGTCGGCGCAGCGGTGTTGGCGCGGTTGCTCAATGCCCAATTGCTCTCCATTCTTTTCGGGATCACCCTGCTGGTGTCGCTGATTCCCGTGATGTTCAAGATCGGCGACGAACTGCCAAAAAATATCACCAATGACCGGCTGGCCAACTTTCTCAAATTGCAGGGAAGTTATTTTGACAAGCGGATGAACCGTGAGGTGTACTACAATTCGGCCCATGTACCGCCGGCCATGGGGATTATGTTTGTAGCGGGATTGATGGCAGGCATTCTCGGTATCGGGGCTGGCGTGCTAAAGGTGCTGGCCCAGGAAATCGCCATGCGATTGCCGACCAAGGTATCCACCGCCACAAGTAATTTTATGATTGGTGTGACCGGAGCGGCGGCTGCGGGCGTATATCTGCGGCGCGGACTGGTGCTACCGTACCTGGTGGTGCCCGTAGCGACATCGGTATTGCTTGGGGCGCTGCTGGGAACCAAACTCATGGAAAAGATGTCCAATGCGGGGGTGCGGAAGGTGTTTGCCATCGCATTAGGCGTGGTGGGGATTGAAATGTTACTGCGTGGATTCAAGGTGCACATGTGATGAACGAAGAGATACAACCCGTGAGCCCTCCATTAACTGAAAAAGCACCCGTCGTGCATGACGATGCGGTTGTTCAGGATGTATCGGGATGGGTGCTGCGTATCGGCGTAGTCCTGAGCGTGGTGGTGATGATCGTCGGGTTTATTCTTAGTTACATTCAAACCAACCCGACTGTGAAACACATGGAACACGCCACCTTCAAATGGAGCACACACAAGCTGGTCGTCGGGGTGCTGCACGGGTCGGGTGAGTCCATCATTGAACTGGGCCTTTTGATGTTGGTTCTTACGCCGGTAACGCGGGTGGCAGTGAGCGTATTTCTCTTCACCTTTGTTGATAAAGACCGCTTCTATGCCGTGGTAACTCTGGGCGTGCTGGCGCTGACCCTGATCTCGCTTTTTTGCATACGATGAAAAGGCGGCCGAACGGCAAGGCGTGCGATTCGCATTAGCCGATAAGTCCCCGTAGAATCTCGCCCATGCGGATTGATGAATTGCTGCGAAAACTAATATTCAAACGCCCCATGACCCCACGTCTGCCCTGGTTGGTTCTGGTGCTGCTGGTGTCGATGACAACGTTGGTATCGGCGGCCGTTAAACTGATCCCCACCGGCCTGGAAGCCTCGGGGGATGGTCGAACGGTTTTTGTATGCCTGCCCGTGACCGCCACGGGAAATAAGCCGGAATTTGCCATCTGGTATCACCGGGCCAACCGTCGGGCCGGCAATGGAGGGCTTTGGAAATCTCTTTATTTAACGCCGCTGGTCGGCCACCCGGCTTGTATCACCACACTTCATCCAGCTCGATCCGGTTCCCGATTATCGTCGCTGGTGACATTCTTCCTTCAGGGCACCGGATGGGAGTACTCATCTGCGGGAATGGTGGCGCTGCCGCCCCTGCCGAAGGGCTTTATACCCATGACTACCTGCGATACCGAAAGCGGGCTTCTGGTGTTGGGCAAATCCATACCCGCAGCGGGCCAAGGGACCGCCGGCGCAAAGCCCCGCGCATCTAAACCGATTGCTACCCCTGCAACCCAACCTATTGCGACCACCCGGCCGGAGGTTAAAGCCGCAGTTAAAAGCAAAACCGAGCCTCAACCGCGACCCGCCTTAGCGGCCGGTACCCGATGGACGCTGCTGAATTTAATAAATGGGGAATGGAAAGAGGCACCGCTGCCCCAGCAGCTGCCGCAGATTTCCACCCCATCCAAGCTCGTTCTGCTAGAAAAAAGTGGTGAGCTGTGGCTTTTTGCCAATACGCCCGGCCCGATAGAGACGATTAAGGTCTGGCGAGCGGACCGAATCACACATGCGATAGAGGCAACTGCCGGTCCTGCGCCGGCCCATACCGCCAAGCAGGCGACGAAGAAAGCTCTAGCATCCTCTAAACCGGTAGCTGGCGTCAAACCCGGGCCGGGTATGAAGCAGGAAATACCTGCACCGGCCCAATCGCATGGCGTCTGGCTGTGGAGTACCCGGCCGGTACGGCTGCAGATTCCCGCTCCTCACGGGGTTGCGATCGAACTCGCCGGACGCGGCGGTATTGCCGTGCTGGTGGCATCCAAGCTGAACCCGTCGCAAACGGCCATTACGGGGGGAGAAATTGTTCCCCACGGTAAAACGGCCTCGCTTGTGTCATGGTCAAAAGGAATTGCTCTGCCCAAGCTGGCGGTGGCTGACCCGCTGACCGATCTGGCGGCTGCGCGGGATGGTGATTGTATTAACCTTTTAATGCTGAGCGGAAAAGGGGCGATGACATCCGTGACGCTGGGCCTGACGGGGGATGTGATCTATAACGCAACCCCGGTCGAAGTGGCCAAGACTCAGGTCCCGCAGCCGCCCTCCTTTACGCAATTCCTCGTGCTGGCGATGGTCACACTGCTGGTGTTCTCGCTCTGGCAGCGTCGATCACCGGTCGGTGTGACTGAACCGGCCGGGTTTCAGATTGCTTTACTCCGCCAGCGCCTGGTCGCGGCGATCATTGATATGTTGGTGGCCGCCGCAGCGATTGCCTTGATCTTCCGGCTTTACGATTACCATTCGTGGCAGCCGATCATCCATGCCGCGGAAAATGTTCTCTCTCAACCGGATCTCCTGCTCAGCACGCCGCCGCTGGTGATGTGGCTGATACTTTATGAACTGCATGTGATGGTGGCGGAAGCCATCACCGGCCGGTCGATCGGCAAGGCGATTCTCGGTATTCGGGTGGTGGATTTGTCAGGCAAGCCGGCAAGCCCGCTGGCAATTCTACTGCGTAATCTTATCCGCATACCGGAAATCATAACGGTATTTTTATTAATTTTCATACTGGTGAGCCAGGAACGCCAGAGACTGGGCGATCTAATCGCCCGCACGATTGTAGTCCGGCGTAAGAAATAGTCTCTTCGCCGTCACCCGCTGCATCTCTGAGCCCGCCAGGAGAGGAAAATAATTTGCCGCTGCAGCCATCTCAGCCAGATCGTCCAAAGCAGGCGACGGAAGATCGAGGTACTCTGGAGCTTCCCGCTGAGTTTACCTGTCAGGATGCCGCCCTGATTCGCGCAGATCATCATCTCTCCGTCGTACTGGTGCACCCTGAAATGCCGCAGAACACGGGTAATATCATCCGGCTCTGTGCCGCGACAGGCGCGTCCCTGCACCTCGTTCGCCCGCTCGGCTTCGTCTGGAACGATAAAAAGCTTCGGCGTTCGGCTATGGATTATATCGCGCAGGTGTCGGTGAATATTCATGCGGATATTCAGGCATACCAAGCGTTCGCATCCGGACGGCACTGGCTCTTCAGTGCCAAGGCACAAACCAATCTGTATCAGGTCCACTTTCAGCGCGGTGACCGGTTGGTGTTCGGCAGTGAATCGAGCGGTCTGCCGGAAGATTTCCGGGCACTCTATCCGCATCATCTCATTCGCATTCCGATGCTCGCCGAGAGGCGATGCCTGAATCTTTCATCGGCGGCGGCCGTCGGACTTTACGAAGCTATCCGCCAGGTTAGTCCACAGGAGTAATCGCATATGACATCCATGCCTATTACAGTTGAACAATTTCAGCGCCATATTCTTGAAAAATATGGCGATCATGACAAGAAACGGGGCTCTGCGCCGACATTCATGTGGTTTATTGAGGAAGTTGGAGAGTTGGCAACGGCGTTGGGATCGGATGATCCGGCCAATCTGCGGGAAGAATTTGCCGATGTTTTTGCGTGGCTTTGCACATTGGCGAACATCAGCGGTGTCGATCTTGCTGCAGCTGTTGAGGAAAAGTACCTCAGGGGCCGGGGGCCGATAGGGCATAAATGATCCGGGGAGGCGGCCCGTGTGATCCGGGGAGTAACCGAAAATCGATTGGAGTTAATTCCGGCGGTGAGCCTCAAGCATCCATTTTTTGCCCTCGATTTGCCTGAGCCAGAGCCGCCATGGCATGATCTCGGTTTCGACCATCATTTCCATTTCAGTGTCCGATCGATGAATGATTTTGCCGATACGCCGGAGGACGGGCGTCACCCAGCCTCGGTTATCCGATATCGGGCCGAAATAATTCAGGTATTTGAGCCGATGATCGGGCAGGCGAATCACCGTGGCTGAGAATGGCCTGGAGGTCAAAAACCAGCCTGCGGGATCGATTAAGCACCGCCATGCGAGTAATTGCGGTGCATGGGCGGGGTGAATCAGGATATCCCAGTGAATGGCCACGGGGCTTACGTGGTAGAGGATCACCAGTTTGTCGGCATCGTCGCCTTGCCGTTCAACCATGCTTCAATGATACTATCAATGTCGCCGGGTTTGGCTAAAGGAGATTTTCATGGCGGACAGCCTAATCAGAACTGGGATATCGAAGACCGTAATCGTGTGCGCGCTGGTCGGTTCGGCCATGCTGATTGCAGGTTGCGCAAGCCGGGGTATGCAACTTCGCGATCAGGGGGTTGCGCTCTACCACCAGCATCAATACGCAAAATCGTTTACGGCACTCAATGCGTCGATGCAATACAATCCGACGAGCGCAGAGGCGAACTACTATGCGGGTATGATCGAATATGCCAAGCAGAATTACGAGCTTGCAGCCTATCACTTCAAAGTTACGTGGACCGCCGATCCGCATTATCCGCATGTGAAGACGGCCTTGGCGAATACCTATTTGAAGATGGGCGAACCCAATACCGCGATGAACTTTCTGGAGCGCGATGCGGAACTGACTGGATCGGTTGCCGGAAGACTCCGCGTCGCCCGATTCTATCAAAAGATCGGCGATCTGGATGACGCACGGCTGAACTACGAAAAAGCCGCCGCCATGGCACCCACTGATCTGCATATTCTTATGACGACTGCAGAATTTCTGGATTCCGTCGGTGATCGAACGGCCGCTGGTGAATACTACGCCAAGGCGTATCGTCTGGCCCCCACTACTCCGGGACTCGTCGCCAAGATGGAGGCGGATGGTGTTACAGTGGCCGATGCACTTGCCCCTGCGACGCAGCCCTGAAGGTAATTTGATTGGGCACCGGCTGTCGCGGCGGGCAGCGCGGATAATTAAAACTTGGAGCATAACGGCTCTCACCGGGATGTCCGATGAGAGTTGTTGATGTGTTGATATGATTGAATCCACCAGCAAGGCATTTTTGGACATCATTGATCCGGCGAAAGATCAGTTGTATTCGCTGGCAAGCGGTGCAGGTGCCAAACAGGCGGAGTTGTGCCTTCAGCGGTGTGTGCGCGAGGTCTTCCAGCGGTTTCACACCCAGCAGGTATCGCCTGCGGATGTGGTAGCACAGATTGACCTTCAAATCCGCGCCAGCCAATCAGACGCACAAAACGCAGCGATTCCAGCCGTCCCCATGCCTGCCGCCGTCTGGGCGAGACTGGTGGCGGCGGTTCAGATCGATGCGGCACGCCTCGGTGGTGTTGCGGAACAATCAATGTTGGCCTACGATCCGCTCCTCGCCCCGCAGAAAAAGAAAACCGGTGACGACAATGTCGAAGGGCTAAATCTTTCACCATGGTCGAGATTTATCGTTGCCGCCGCTATTGTGCTGACTGTTGGCATAACCGCCAGTTTAATTCTTACAACCCACTCGGCCCCACCGTCGAATGCGACACAACCCGCTACACGGCCGGCTTCGCAACCGAAAGGTCAGAACGTGCCGATTGTTTCACCTATGAGATCGAAAGCCAAAACATCGGTGGGTGACCCACCGACTGTCCCGACACCTGCAGCGCGATTACGATCATGACGCCACAGCCGGAAATCCTGACCTATCGGCATTCCACGTGCCTCCATTTGTTCGAACTCGCCGGCACGACCATTAAAATTACCGCTCCGGCGGACCCCGACGCACTGCTTGATGATCCGGAAGCGGAAAAACGGTATGCGGCCGATCAATCGCTCCCTTATTGGCCGGTGATCTGGCCGAGCGGCTTGATGCTGGCCGAGCAGATACTCGCATCGGCGGAGAGCCCGGTGGCCCACGGTCCGTGCCGTGTACTGGAACTCGGCTGCGGTTTGGGACTCAGCGGCATCGCAGCGGGAATAGCCGGCGGCCGCGTAACATTTACCGATTATGACGGCGATGCGCTCCGTTTTGCCGACTACAACGCCCGCCTGAACGGTGTGGCGGATTTTTCGGTCAAAACGCTGGACTGGCGAAAGCCGGATTCAGAATTATTTAATTGGATTGTCGCATCGGATGTGCTTTACGAACGGCGGCTGCACGAACTGCTGATCGACGTTTTCGATCGGATGCTTTCACCCGGCGGCGAAGTGTGGATGACCGACCCGCAGCGCAGTGCGGCGGCAGATTTTCCTTTGCTTGCAGCTTCGCGCGGATACCGGTGCAGTTCGGCGGCAGTTCAATGGGAAGCGGCGTCAACACCCCCCATCGTCGGAACAATTCTCAAACTCAGCCGTGTGAATATGAATCGACTTTCACCAGCGGCCCGGGCGTAGATCAGGAATCGATATGGACCGGTATTACTGCGACATGATTGACGCATCGAATGATATCTCGCTCCCCGACGATCAGGTACATCACGCCCTTCATGTGAAGCGATTGCGTGACGGCGAGGAGATAGAAATATTTGACGGCTGCGGACGCGCTGCAACCGCGAGAGTAAAAATAGGAAAACATTGCGTTCGGTGCGAAAAGATTGGTGAGGTTCGGCTCTCCGCTCCTCCTCTTTTTTCATTACATATTGCCACTGCGATTCCGAAAGCCGATCGCAGCGATCAGTTGTTGGAATCGGCAAGCCAACTCGGTGTGCACACGGTGACGTGGATTGACTGTCGTCACAGCGTGGTGAAAGTCGATGGAAGCGGCGCCAAAGCGGCGAAATGGCGGCGGATCGCGATCGAATCGGCCAAGCAATGTCGGCGGAACTGGCTTATGAACGTCGAGGGACCGATCCCGATGGACCGGCATCTGGCCGGCTGCAGCGATCCGGTCCTTTTTGCCGATCCGAGCCAGGGCCCTCATCTGAACGACTGGATGATCGGTCACACCCCGAGCGCGGAGGTGACGATATTCATCGGGCCGGAGGGTGGTTTGAGCCCGGATGAAATACAGGCCCTGCTTGCACACGGGGCTCAAGGCGTAAGCTTGGGAGTTCACATTCTGCGGATTGAAACTGCGGTTGCGGCCGCCGCGGCCATTATGGGCCGGTGGCTTATTCCGCCCTTGTCATAATGACGCGAAAAGCGTATTGTTTGCGGGCTGTTTTTAGAGGAATATTCCATGTCCGTTGCGCAGCAGATTGTCGACCGTCATGTCCACCATATCATCGGCAATTACAGCAAACTGCCGGTGGTGATCACTCGCGGTCGCGGGTCAACCCTTTGGGATGCCGACGGTAAAAGTTATGTTGATCTGTTCGCCGGGTTCGGCGGCACGATACTCGGTCATGCCCACCCGGATCTGGTTAAGACAGTTCAGTTGCAGGCGCAAATGCTCTGGCAGGTCGGCAATCAATTTTATACCGAGCCGCAGGTGCGACTGGCGGAAGCGATTCGGCAGGCCAGTTTCGATGGGCGTGGGTTCTTCTGCCACAGCGGGGCGGAATCGGCCGAGGCGGCGATCAAGCTGGCTCGGATTTCGGGCGGACCGAATCGGAAGAAGATCATCTCCATGCAGAAGGGATTTCATGGTCGCACATTGGGCGCATTATCCGCCACACCCGGCCCAGCGCAGCAGGGATTCGATCCGCTGGTGCCCGATTTTGTCCATGTTCCGTACAACGACCTGAGCGCCGTCGAACAGGTGGTGGATGAGCAAACCGCGGCGATTATCGTCGAACCGATCCAGAGCGAGGGCGGAATGAACGTGCCCAGCCCGCAATACATTGCGGGTTTGCGGGCCCTTTGCGATCAGACCGGTGCGGCATTGATATTCGATGAAGTGTGGACGGGCGTCGGCCGCACCGGCAAATTTTTCGGCCATCAGCACGTGGGTGTCACGCCCGATATCATGACCATGGGCAAGGCGCTCGGCGGCGGCCTGCCCGTCGGCGGGATCTGGGCGGTTCCGGAGCGGGCATCCTTCTTCAAACCCGGCACACACGGTTGCACTCTGGGTGGTAACCCGATCTGCACTGCCGTGAGCGCGGAAGTATTCAATGTGATCAACCGGGACAGTCTTCTTTCACGGGCCGAAGAGGGGGGAAAGGAGATTGTGCGCCACCTGCAAAGCTCCCGGCATGCGTCAAAAATTTCTGATATCCGCGGCCGCGGGCTTTTTATCGGCGTGCAAGTCGATACGCCGGACGCAACGGCCGTTTTACAGCGGAGTATCGAATTGGGCCTGATTATCAACCTGACGCAGAAAAACGTTTTGCGCATCTGCCCTGCCCTGACGATCTCTGATGCACAACTTCAGCAGGGGATGGAACTGCTGGATCAGGCGATGGATAAGCTCTAATCCCATGCAGCCCGCGACGGCGAAAACCGATTAAGACGCATGGCGGCGAAATACTGCGGTGACCGGATTCGTGAGTGGTAGAAAGCGGACTATAATGGATACCCATGCGTAAACCCCTGACCATAGGCCCCTTTCAAGCGGCCATCCCTGCGGTGGAAGCCGGGCTTGCCGGTTACAGCGATATGGCGATGCGCGTGGTCGCCCGTCGTCGCGGTTGCCCGTATGCCGTGACCGAGGCGCTGCTGGACCGGGTGGTGATCACCGGGGGCCGGGCCCGGGAAAAAGGATTGGTCCTCAACGATGAAGATCATCCCGTTGCCGGTCAGCTTCTGGGGAGCGAAGCGGACGAAATGGCGGCGGCGGCCGTTATTCTTACCGAATATGGTTTTGATGTGGTGGACCTGAATTTTGCCTGCCCGGTTAAAAAAGTCATGGGGCGCTGCCGGGGAGGATACCTGCTGGGCGACGCGGATCAGGCCATCGCCATCATGCGGGCGGTGCGGGATGCGGTGCGTGTGCCGCTGACCTTAAAACTGCGGCGGGGGCTTAACGATTCTCTGCAGGCCGCCGATGATTTTGAGAAGATATTTGATGAAGCCGAACGACTGGAGTTTGCCGCCGTGGCGGTTCACGGCCGTACGGTGGAGCAGAAATACACCGGTCGGGCAGATTGGGATTTTATCAGGCGGCTGAAGATGCGTCGGCCGCGGATGACGCTGCTGGGGTCGGGCGACATATTTTGTGCCGCCGATGCCCTGCGGATGTATGAAACCACCGGTGTTGACGGAGTATGGATTGCGCGGGGCGCCATCGGCAATCCGTGGATATTTTCAGAATTTGACGCCCTGCTGCGAGGCGAATCGCTCCCGCCGCCGCCACGGATTTTCGCCCAGCGATCCGCCCTGCTGGAGCATTTCACCCTGGCCATGGAGATTTACGGCGAAGAACAGGCGTCGCGACAGATGCGGAAAATGGGAATCAAATATTCCCGGCTGCATCCCGACGGTGCCGCCGTCTGGAAATCATTTATTGAAGTCCGATCCCATGCAGATTGGGAACATG
>JBMFVY010000013.1:0-47152 GCA_049965755.1 Phycisphaerae bacterium
ACATAAATGCGAAAAAACACATTTAACAAATTGTAATACAACGACTTACGTCAAATATGCTGCTGGAACATCCGTTGAATATGCTCGACGGGAGGGTGATCGGTGAGTGCCTGCCGCGGCATCGCTCCCGAGAGTTCGTCAAATTCCTCAACACGATCGATCGCCGAACCTCTCCAGAGTTGGACCTGCACCTGATCGTGGACAATTATTCGACGCACAAGAGCCCCGAGGTCAAACGTTGGCTGAAAAGGCATCCCCGCTTCCACCTGCACTTCATTCCGACCAGTTCGTCGTGGCTGAACATGGTCGAGCGATGGTTCCGACAGATCACCGACAAGGCCATTCGCCGTGGAGTGTTCAAAAGCGTCGATGATCTGATCGCCTCGATTCACCGGTTCCTTGATGCCCTCAACGCCAACCCAAAAATATTTACCTGGACCAAAGACGCCGATACCATCCTGGCAAAGGTCGCCAACTGTAAAGCAGCGTTAGGGACAGTACACTAGAGATGCTTTCATGAAACTGGGTATGAGTCAGGGTGCTTCGCATCTTGTTACGAACGGCAAGCTCGCGTAATTTATGGGTTTTCCGGCAAGGGTCCGGAAACGCGAATTTGTTTTTGTTGTATTCAGCGGCTTAAAGGAAAAGAGGAAATGAGTCAACCGGCTTTCAAGCATGTCGTCGTTCCACCCCACGGGCAGGCGATCCGTATTTCTGCAGATAAAAAACTTCAAGTACCAGATCACCCCGTCATTCCGTTTATTGAAGGAGACGGAACCGGGGCAGATATCTGGCGTGCCAGCGTGCGCGTGTTTGATGCGGCCGTGGCCAAAGTTTTCGGCGGCAAGAAAAAAATCGCATGGATGGAAGTTTACGCCGGCGAAAAGGCGTTTAATAAGTTCAAGACTGGAGAACCTGCCGGTGACGCTGCCGCCTGGCTTCCTACCGAAACGGTCGATGCGTTTAAGCATTTCCTCGTAGGCATCAAGGGGCCGCTCACAACCCCAGTCGGCGGCGGAATCCGCTCGCTCAATGTAGCGCTGCGGCAACTGCTCGACTTGTACGTGTGCCTTCGGCCCGTTAGATATTTCAAAGGTGTGCCGAGTCCGGTCAAGCGGCCTGAAGCGGTTGATATGGTGATCTTCCGGGAAAATACCGAAGATATATATGCTGGTATCGAATGGGCGGCCGGCAGTGATGAGGCAAAAAAAGTCATCGAATTCCTGAAACGGGAGTTTCCCAAGTCCTTCTCCAAAATTCGGTTTCCGGATACCGCCGGCGTGGGTATCAAACCGGTGAGCCGCGAAGGAACCTATCGCTTGGTGGATGCCGCCATTGAATATGCCATCCGGCACAACCGC
This sequence comes from Phycisphaerae bacterium, assembly GCA_049965755.1. Taxonomy (GTDB): domain Bacteria; phylum Planctomycetota; class Phycisphaerae; order WQYP01; family WQYP01; genus JAJZGD01. The sequence goes on from JBMFVY010000013.1 coordinate 1,362, forward strand.
AAAAGTGTCACACTGGTGCACAAAGGCAACATCATGAAGTTCACCGAAGGGGCGTTTCGTGATTGGGGCTATCAATTGGCGAAGGAAAAATATGGCGCTGTCGAAATCGATGGCGGGCCATGGTGCAAACTGCCCGGCGGAATCATCATCAAAGACGCCATCGCCGACATCACGCTTCAGCAGGTTCTCACACGGCCCGAAGATTTTGATGTCATCGCCACGCTGAATCTCAACGGCGATTACCTCAGCGATGCGCTGGCGGCTCAGGTGGGCGGCATCGGCATTGCGCCGGGCGGTAATGTTAACTACGACACCGGCCACGCCGTATTTGAAGCCACCCATGGTACGGCCCCCAAATACGCCAATCAGGATAAGGTGAATCCGGGCAGCGTGATTCTTTCCGGCGTGATGATGTTGGAGCACCTCGGTTGGCAGGAAGCGGCGGACTTGATCGTTCATTCGCTTGAAAAGACAATTGGCAATAAAGTAGTGACGTATGATTTTGCCCGATTGATGTCCGGTGCGCATGAAGTCAAATGCAGTGAGTTTGCCACCGCCATGATCGGCAACATGTGATTTCGGCGATATACTCGTCGCCGGGAGAATTTAACTAAAGAAAGCGAGGTTGTTCGATGGGCGAACAATTCAAAGGTCAGACAATCATGGTCGTCGATGATGATGCCGATGTGCTTACAACCATCATGGCCGCTCTTTCCAGCACCGGTGCCAAATTGGTTTCGGCATCGGATGGCAAGACGGCCGTGGAAGTGGCTGAGAAGGAAAATCCGGATCTGATCGTGCTGGACATGATGCTTCCTGGTCGTAGCGGCTTTTTGGTGCTCGAACGTATCAAGGGGCGCAAGCCCAAGGGAAGCAAACCGCGCGTCATCATGATTACCGGTAACCTCGGAACCCGGCATAAAACTTATGCCGAATCGCTCGGCGTGGATGACTACATCAACAAGCCCTTCCGCATTGATCGTCTCATGGGTTCCATGGAAAAGTTGCTAACTCCGCAGGGGGAATAACCCTTGCCGACGGCAATGGTACATCATGCCGGAACTGCCTGAAGTCGAATCGGTTCGTCGTAATCTGATGGATTCGGTGCTTGGACGCCGAATTGAATCGGTGACGCTTATCCGCGGTGATTATCTCCGGCATCAGGCGTTTCCCATTTCTCAGCTTGCCGGGCGGAAACTCTGCAACATTGACAGGCTTGGCAAACGCCTGTTCTGGTATTTTGAACCGGCTCTCTGCATGACCACGCACCTGGGAATGTCCGGGCGTATTACGCTTCTGCCGTCGTCGGAAATCGTGCTGGCCCATACGCATCTGATCATTTCCGCCGAGGGAAATAAACATCTCCACTTCAGCGACCCGCGTCGCTTTGGTGGTATCTGGCTTTACGCCTCCGGCCAAGATGCGATGCGGGCCCACATTCATGGCCGAATGGGAGTCGATGCCCTGCAGCTTCGACCCGAAGACTTGACTTCATGGCGGCGGAAAAAAACACGGCTCAAGGCGGAATTACTGAATCAGAAAACTGTTGCCGGGCTTGGGAATATATACATCGATGAAGCGCTTTGGATGGCCCGGCTCCATCCGCTGCAGAAAGTTTGCCGCCTGAGCACCTCCTCTCGCGCTGAACTGGTCCGTTGTATCGGGCGAGTCTTGAATGCGTCTTTGCGTCATGGGGGTACCACACTGCGTGATTATCGCGATGCCAAGGCCAATCGAGGCACGTTCGCCCAGCGACTGACCGTATATGGCAAGGCTGGTCAGCCGTGTAAGCGGTGTGGCGCGGTTCTCCGCGGCCTGCTCGTAATGCAGCGGTCGACGGTGATCTGCCCAAAGTGCCAGTCACGCAAAAATCAGGGCGCAGAAAGTGAATGACGTTAGAATGTTTTCCGGTGGTTGCGGATGGGGACTAGCATGATACATCATCCAAGTTTCGTCTTTCTCGTCGCTATCCTCGCCCTGATCGTTGCCGGCTGCATCAATTACCGCAGACCGGAAAAGACCGGTATTGCCCCATCCGTCATCTCTATTACTGCTTTGGCGATGGCAGTCGGCCTCTCGATGGGGGGGCTGGCATGGAAACTGGGGCATATTGGCGGGCCGGTATCAAGTGTAACCTCCGGCCTCATCATCCATTGGCTCCGGATTCCGGGCGGATATTACGGGCATAAACGGGTCTGGATTGATTTGGGTATCCGTAGCGATACATTGGGTGTCGCATTTTTCATGACCGTCCTGCTTATTGCCCTTCTGGGGCATATCCATCTGAGCGCGTCGACCACAAAAAGCGAACCAAAATCTGTTTATTATGCATTTTCCATCTGGGCCTTGGCCGCTATGCTCATGGCGTTTCTGGCTGTGAGTGTGCTCCAGTTGCTCGCCTTTGTCCTCCTCGCAGCGTTGATGGGGTGGTTGATGCTGATGCTCAGCCGCGATGAACCGGTGAGCGGCCCCGGCTTGCTCGCAGCAGGCCCGTTGCTGATTCCCATTGGACTTGCGGGCGCAAGTCTTGCGCTGGTGGCGGCAAGTTCAGCCACCGGCGGTCTGCACTGGCTTGCGGGCGGTGCGCCCTGGCCCAAAACCGGAACCGTGATGCAGATGCATACCCGCAGTGCCTATGCAGGCGGCAGTGTCGCGGGAATACTGGTCGGCTTTGGCGTGCTCGGGTTTGGGGCTCAAATTCCATTTCAGATCTGGCCCCATGAATATTCCAAATCCGCTCCATCATCCAATTATCTCCTCATGAGTAGTCTCATCCTTGGGGCCGCGCCATTTCTGGCGGAGCGCTTAAAACCGTTTTTCACCCTTGATGCCAGGCTTTTCATCGCGATCGCCGCAGCGGCCACAGCTTTAATGGCAGCCCTCGGCACGCTGGAAGAACTCGACATTCGGCAGGTGCTTGCCGGATTATCCAGCGCGATTGCGGGAATGGCCCTGGTATTTATGATGACCGGTTCAAGTGCCGCCGGCCTCACCCTGTCGCTCATCGGACTTTTATCGATGACCGGTCTCATGATGGTGTCGGGTACGGTGATTCACAGTACCGACCGTGAAGCGGATATCAGCCGATTGGGCGGCTTGTGGCGCCGTTTGCCTTTGTCCGCAATCTTTTCACTTCTGCTGATCGTGGTTCTTACCGGGGGACTGCGGACGGGTACATGCGAGGCATTGCGTCTCGGCCTGGCCAATCTGCATTCCTACGCCGCCGGTTTGGGGCTCTGGGGTAGACTGCTTTACGGCACACCTGTTGTGGCGATAGCTGTGATTACAGTTTCGTTACTGAGATGGTGGTGGCGGATATTTATCATAAAACCTCGCTCGGCGCCCGCCGGCACCGCGCGAGAATCACCCCTCCAAACGTTTCCACCGTTAATCCTTCTGGTCGGATCGCTGACAGCCGGCATGGCGTTTCTGGATTTGCCCCTGCTGATCCATCGTGCGCTTTCGCATCGGGAGATGGCGAAAATTGCACTGCCATCTGGGGCGGCAGGATGGGTCATCACCTACATTCCTTGGATGGTTGCCGGGGCGCTGATTCTGGTCGCGCTCGCCTACAGTCGTGGCGACGCAACTCTGCAGCGGTTATTACGCATTCCCGGGATCAATCTCATAAATCGATGGCTGAAATCCAATATGTATGTCGCTGATATGTACGGTTTCATCCTTGCGCGTCCGATCCGGCTTATTTCCATAGTTGTGGCCGTGCTGGATCAATGGATCTCTGGTTGGTTGATTGTCATGCTGGCGCTGGGTACAGGCGCCCTTGGATTGCTGGTGGCAACGGTTGACGGCATCTGGACTCTGCGATGGTGGCCCGCCCACGGTCGCCGCATGCCGCCCCCGATTGAGTCACCTTCCGTCCCCCCGAAAAACAGCAGCCAATCGGCGACTTAAGCCTTTTTTGATGGAGCAAAGCTTGGCATCTTTTCAATACAGTGCAATCCTCACATGGCTGATCGTGCTTCCGCTGGTGGCGTCGATCCTCGTGGCGCTGCTGCCGTCAAATGGCGTCCGGCTTATCCGCAATACGGCCATCGCCGCTCTGGCGGGAATGGTGGTTCTCGCTTCAGTCGCGGTGCGGCTCTTCAATTGGGCACCGTCCGCCGCCGGTCGTTTTCAGCTCATGCAGATCTGGCCGTGGATACCGGCTTTGCACGCAACCTACTTCGTTGGTGTCGATGCACTCTCCATGTACCTGATTCTCTTCATCTCGGCGCTCAGTTTGCTCACGGTCATTGCAAGTTACGGGATCGGCCATCAGCTTCGTGCCTACTACATCTCGATTATGCTGTTGACGGGATTCCTCATCGGTGCTCTCGCAGCGGAAAATATCTTCCTCTTTGCCCTTTTCCTTATTCTCTCAATCTTTCCAATGTATTTTCTGACCGGTTTATGGGGCGGCGACCGTCGCCAATCGGCAGCGCTCAAATTTGGACTTCTCGCCCTGATCGCATCCGGCCTTCTGTTTGCCGCCATCTTCCTGGCCCCGCATGCAGCGCACCTGCATTCATCGGGTGAATCGAGGCAGCACGGCCTGTCCCACTGGGTCGTAAGCCGCGATCTGGCCATTGTGGCCGCCGGTCATCTGTCCACCGCCGATTGGTTCCTGTGGCTTATCGTCATCTCTCTGGGCCTGCGCATCGGCATACCCGGGTTGCATATCTGGCTGCCGGACTTTTGCTGCGAAAATCGGGGTGCCCCCGCCATGCTGGTGTTGGGAGGAAACTTTATACTCGCCGCCTACGCCATTGAACGGCTGGGCGGACCGCTCCTGCATCTGCAATCGGGTCACGTAAGGATTTCCATTGCATGGGTTCTGGGTGTCGGCGTCATTTTAATTGCGCTTTCCGGTCTGGCTCAAAATGATCTGGGACGCCTCATCGCAAGCTGGTTGAGCCTTCAGGCTGCACTGATATCCTTCGGTGTGCTGGCCTTTACGCTCGGATCACTTCAAGGTGCATTGCTGGAGATGATCGGGGCGGTCATCACGCTGGCAAGTCTGATCTGGGTTTGCCATATCCTCCAGCTCCGCGCTCACCACCGCGATTTGAGCCGCTTGGGCGGTATTTCTCAGCTAATGCCCGGATTATTGGTTTTGTCATTGCCCGGCTTCATCGCGGCGATGGCGGTACCGGGCTTCTGCCTGTTTGCGGGCGAATTTCTGGTCATTCGATCGGTATTCGGTCTTCATCCCGGTAAGAGCTCCGCGCTCGGATTTTCGTCCTTCGCCCATTGGCAGGCGGTGCTCGGCGTCATCCTGATCCTCGGTTTGTTTCTCATGATCGCCACGCTGCTCTGGACCATTGAGCGGGTATTTTTCGGCAGTCCCCGGCCGGAATATTCTCATTTCCAAAAACTCACGCGGATGGAGCGCCTCGTTCTCCTGCCGCTGGTGCTCTTCAATCTGGCATTGGGCCTTTTTCCTATGTTGCTGATCATTGACCCGCTTACCTCCGCAGTTCGCAATCTAGCCCATATCAGCGTGCATTGATGCCGGGAACCACGCCATCCGGAACCGGCCGGCGGTGACTCTGCTTTGCTGGACGGCCTCGATAAAATCAAAACATGCCGTGCGGTGCCATTGGTGTCCGACGGCACACTGCCCTGCGACAGCCGGCACCGGCGTAAGTCGTTGCGACGCTTCTCGGAAACGGCACGGGTTGCCCTGCCTGCGGCTCTCCCCACCGCAGCGTACGCATGGCTACGGGCATGAAGGTGCCGTAATGCCGCATAGGGCATTAATTCCACGGCCTGACATGGCAGCAAGAAGCACGAAGTGATGATCAGGGATTTTTTGTATGTCCCGGTTCCTCAATCGCATAGCCCGGTCGCGCCGGAACAGATGTCGAGAAAGTAGCGGCTATTTTCCCGATCGGCGATGACGATCTGAAAATTGAAGCACCCCCCGCGCCTCGGGATGCGCAGCAAGATACTCCATCAGCATCCCGTGATAGCTGGTGCGTTCGGCCGGCAGAGAGTCCAGATGGAGCCTGCTTCGGACCGCGGCGATTCGCTGCTCGTCCGGGCCCTCAAGTTCAATAAATAATCCATAAATTGGAAGCTCGTCGAGTTCGACTCGCACGTCGTCCAGCATCCATGAATGCCGCCGTTTCTCAAAGGCGCCGGTTCGCCGATATCCAAGCCGCAGAAAAAGTCCCGCCGCCAGTTCCGTGGGCTCGGCATGAAGATCAATCGACGGCCGATTCTGAATGTCGTCTGATGGCTGTCCCCCCTTGACCGTAATGAGTGATTCGCGGTGGCCGTCGGCCTGATGTTCTATGCTTCTTACCCGCAGTGCGATGCGACGATCTGAAAGTTGCCGGTCGGGGGTATCAAAAAATTCATTCCACTCCCACATCAATCCCAGATCGACTGCCTGCAGGGTGCTGAGCCGCTCGCGAACCGGTTCGTGCGACGGGCAGCGGAGCTTGATTTCGATTTCTCGAATTGCCTCCCAATCTCTTTCGGTGTTCATCGCTATGCTCCGGCTTGCTGATCGGCGTGATATATTCACCCGTTATTAAACATGGCAATACAGACCGTCTGGCCATGAATAAAATTGCTGCGTCCCACCGGCCCCAATTCGCCGGCGGCAAAAAAACCGGCCAGAGGCAGGGGCCCCAGCATATCCTGAACGGCCGCCACATCATGATTCGGCCGACCGAAAAGTCGCTCGCCACGGCCGTTACAACTGAACATCAGTGCTCCGCGCGGTTTGTCAGCCAGCAGCATATGTCCCTGCAGCAGGAGATTCAGATCCTCGGTTGCGGTCTGCGCATCCTGCACATGAAACTGAACAATCTGTCCCGCGCTGACCATATCCCCGATGGAGATACTGCCCTTGGTTCGGTCGGCGTCTAGGATATTTCTCACCAGAAAATCCCCACGTGCGTAGGTTCCCTTGCGCTGATCAATCACGCGTCCGATCAGCAAGCCGCGTTTTTCCACCGCAAGTTGATCGACTGGTGTCAGATTGCTGTGTAGTTCAGTGATGATCTCAATCGGCGGCACGTCGTCAAGCTTTTCGATGACGTTGTCATGTGCTGCGGTAATGGTCATCGATTGTCCGATCGGACGACACCCCTGAGAGACCACGCAGTCAATCTGGACCGGACCGGCGATCGCCGCTCCTACCGCGCCGGCCCGGTATATCCGATCATCAATCGCCATGCGAGATTCCCCTGCCGCACGAATGCCGCTGGTCATTCCGCCTATGACCGGTACATGAGGCCACTGGGTAGAAATTAACTCCAGAAGTTGAGTGATGGGGGTGGTGAATGGATCGCCCAGAAGCAGCAGGCAACGCGTATCTTCGCTTGTGGCCAACGCCTCGCTGAGCGCATCCGGATCCGTCAGCAATTCCTGCCAACGGTTATCGTCGAGACGAAAGGGGGTTATCCGGGCGCTGGGCATCGCCATTGCCAATGCGGATACGGCGGTTTGGCTCTCCAGTTCCCGTGTATCCCCCAGAACGCTTTGTGCATTGCACGCCAGCAGATGTTCACATCCCGTCCGCCGCCGCACCTCCGTTACAATCCGCTCAAATGCGTAATTCAGGCGGCTGCTGATAAACAGCACCACAAGATCAGGCCTCGGAATTGTCGAGAGCTGATCGCAGATACTGCGCGTCAGTACCGCCGGATCACTGTCGGAACATAGCGCGGATTTAAATTCCATCGATCCAACGTCTCCTGCACTGGGGATTATATCGGCAAATCGAGTTACTCCGGGGCAACCCGGAAATCGATCACCCGTTACCTTCCCGAGTCGGTTCTTGGGGGCTCTCCCCCATGGTGGCACCCGTGCCATGCGGCACCAGCGCCGATGGAATGCTTACGCCCACATTCCGTGCTGCGGCAATAAACGTCGCCGGAAGCGGCGCGAGAAACCGCCGTTCCTCTTTTGAATTCGGATACGCGAATTGCAGCATCCGACAGTGCAGGTAAAAGTGGCTCTCACCGTGGCTCTGAGCCGTCTTTCCGGGGGCGGGGTATAAATCGTCACCCATCAGACTGCTTCCCACAAACATCATGTGAGCGCGAATCTGATGCAGCCGCCCGGTTACAATTTCAATTCGTACCAGCGATGCCTGATCACTCTGTGCCAGCGTCCAGTAATAAGTCAGCGCTTCCTGCCCGGCCGCAGAGATCACAACCTTTTTTACGCCGGTATCTGTTTCCGCCAATCGCGCTTCAATCTTGCCATTTGCCGGTTTCGGTCTGCCGTAAACCAGTGCCAGATATTCTTTTTTGACCTTCCGAGCTTGGAAAAGTTTTCGCAGGTGATCGTAACTTTCCGGCGTCAGCCCCAGTACCATCGCTCCGCTGGTGGGTTTATCCAGCCGGTGCAGCAGCCCCCAATCCCGCCGAGCACCGAGCGTGCGCAATCGATGCGAAAAGCGTCCGAACGCCGCATTGAGTACGGTATCATCAATATGACCGAGCCCCGGCTGACTTACCATCCCCACCGGCTTATTAACGATGAGATAGTCATCATCCAAATGCAGGATTTCAAGCGGCAACCGGGCGTTGGGAATCGGCACTCCCTGTGCTAGTTGCCGCGAATCGCGAGCCCGGCGATCGGCGCCCGCCGCAGAATATTTCCGCAGCGTCAATGGATTCCCTCCGCCGCGAGCCACCGCTCCGCATCAATGGCTGCTTTGCATCCCATCCCGGCGGCGGTAATCGCCTGACGGTATACGGAGTCTGCACAATCACCGGCGGCAAAAACACCGGGAACGCTGGTCATGGATCGGAAACCATCTGGAAGCCTGATATATCCCTTCTCATCCAGATCGACCTTTCCCCGCAGGAATGCTGTATTGGGTGTATGTCCAATCGCCGCAAACATTCCGCGACACGCAATTTCTCCCGTCGCACCCGTTTTAAGGTTTTTCGTCCGCACTCCGGTTACGCCGTCCTGCTCATTACCCAGAACCTCCTCAACCACCGTGTTCCATACCATCTCAATCTTGGGATTTTCCAGGGCACGCTGAGCCATAATCTTGCTGGCCCGCAGGGTGTCGCGGCGATGCACCAGATAAACTCTGGTAGCGAATTTCGTCAGATAAGTAGCCTCTTCAACGGCAGTATCTCCGCCCCCCACCACCACCACCGGCTGATCACGAAAACGCGGCAGGGCGCCGTCGCACACGGCGCAGGCGGACACGCCGAGGTTTTCATACTTTTTCTCAGATTCCAATCCCAGATAATTCGCACTGGCGCCCGTTGATACGATCACCGCATGGGCTTTCAACGTAAATTCACGCGAATTAAGCTCGTCCGCGGCCCTGATCTCAAACGGCTTTCGCCCCAAATTGATCTCGGCCACAAAGGCCGTTTCCACCCGAGTGCCAAAACGCTGAGCCTGCTCCTGCAGCGTGGCCATCAGTTTTTGCCCGCTGATCCCATGCACAAAACCCGGATAATTTTCCACTTCCGAGGTAAACATCAACTGCCCACCGGGAAAGCGATCCCGGTTAAACCCATCACCGGTGAGCACCAGCGGATTTAAGTTGGCCCGCGCCGCATAAACGGCCGCCGTCCAACCGGCGGGTCCGGACCCGATAATGACAACTTTTTCAACTTTGTCGGACATCAATACCTCCTGAGCGACTTCCTTATCCCGCTGATGACGGTCTCAGCACGTTGGACTCAGCATTCTAGCCGCAGAATTGGATTGCGGTAAACGCATTTTGTTAAGCCCCCTCGGCACCTCGGCACCTCGGCACCGGACGGGTTGGTCTGCGGCCACCGGCGTGCTTGTAAATGCATCAGGTTCGCCGACCGATTCATGCGAGAGTGTTTGCACGAAAAAATCTCTGCTTTATCATGCCGCCTCTTGGCTATGGATGGGCTTTATGGCAAAACGCACCGCCGAACCACAATGGTTGAACTTTGGGAAAAGCGATGATTACTTCAATCTCGTTCATCGTCCACTGCAATGTCTCATCTTTATCGCGCCGTTGCTGCTGATCTATCAGATCGGCATAACACTCCATCCGTGGAACCCCGGTGCCACCCAGACGCCTAACATCATTGCCTTCATCCTGATGCTGAGATTTTTCAGCCTCTTCGGTGTGGTGGGCAATTATTTTCCGCTTCTGGCCGTGGTAGCCATCCTTTTTTCGTGGCATCTGGCACGCAAAGACCCGTGGCAATTTCGCCCTCTCCTCTACGTAGCCATGTATGGCGAAAGTCTCCTCTGGGCGATACCCATGCTGGTGGCGGCGATGTTGCTCGCCGGGCAGTCCCCTGCGATGCACGCAATTGAATTTTTTGCCCGCGCGCCCAGTCATCTGAGCTGGCAGACGAAAATTGTTCTCTCCATCGGCGCCGGCATCTATGAGGAACTCCTCTTCCGTCTGGTGTTCATTACGGTCTTAAATTTTCTGCTGGTCGATGTCTTCAAAATTTCGCTTACCAAAGCGATCCCGATCATCATTCTTCTGTCGGCAGTCCTTTTTTCGCTCTACCATTACCTCGGCGCCGAAAAGCCGGCTTGGGACACATTTCTTTTTCGCACTGCCGCTGGAATTTACTTTGCCGCCATCTACATATTCCGCGGATTCGGTGTGGATGTCGGCTCACACGCCGCCTATGACGTCATTGTCGTTTTGCTTCAGGCGGGCGGCGGCCACGGCATTTGATCCGATCGGCCCGTCATCGGGTATTTTGCGCTCAGGTGGCGTACCAATCGGCACTGTCACTTCGGGCCCCGATTCGGCTTTCGAGGGGAAACAGGAGCGCGGAGCGAACTTTGATTAGCGTGAAAATTCCTTTGAAACCACCAGCCGTGCCTCTCCGCGGGCCAGATCGGCCTCAAGCCTGGCCTGCGATTGCTTAACGTGCGGCGAATTGAGCACGCCCTGCAATTTGATCATTTCTTTTCGAATCACCACCGCCATTTCATCCGCGCTCAACCCCTCCAATTGATCTGCCGGAATGGGCTGACCGTAGATAACGCGAATTCTGCAACACTTCGGCAGTATCCGATTGCGTGACCATGCTTCAAACGCACCGTCGACGACAATCGGAATGACCGGCACCTTCGCTCGGCGGATAATAACGCTCACCGCCGCACCCACCGCACCGATTGATCCATCCTTGGTTCGCGTGGCTTCGGGAAACAAATTCAGAAGATATCCTTTCGCCAGGCAATTGAGCGATTCGCGCATGGCCGAGGCGTCCGCCCGGCCGCGCTTGATGGGAAAGGCATTGGTCCTCTCCAGCACATACTGCACAAAACCTCCGCGAAATAACGACTCGCGGGCAACAAAATGAATCTGTCGATAAAGTGCGATGCCGATAAGCCATGGATCAAGAAAACTTTGATGGTTCGTCAGCAGTAACGCCGGCCCTTTGCGCGGAATGTTCTCCCGTCCGTAGATGCGTACGCCGAAGAACAGAATCGCCAAAAACTGCAGTAGCACGCGAAAACTGCTCCAGAGGAGAATTTGAAACCATCCCGTCCCTTCGCCGCGGTAAACGTAAGGCTTATATGATGCCGTCGGCGTTTTGGTTTCGTCCGCTATTTGCGTCATGTCCCGCTCCTACCTGCCGCCACGAGTTGCGCCAGCATGGTCACCACCTCCGAAAGGTTCATCTCGGTTGAATCAATGGTGATGGAGTCGTCGGCGGGTTTAAGCGGGCCGACCAAACGGCTCCTGTCACGCTCATCACGTTTTAACAGTTCCTGGAGAACCGTTTCATAGGGTGCATCAATCCCCTTAAGCGTCAACTGGTGAACCCGGCGCCGAGCACGCTCCTGCGGTTGGGCGTCAATGAAAAATTTGAATTCTGCATTCGGAAACACCACCGTCCCCTGATCGCGCCCCTCGGTGACCAGAGATTCGATCCTTGATGCAATCAATCGCTGCTGTCTTACCAACTCCGCCCGAACCTCCGGATTATCCGCCGCGCAATAGGTGACGTTGGTTACCTCCGGCCGCCGGATGTCGGCTGTTACATCGCGGCCATTTAGCAGAACCTCCGTCGGCTCAACCGCGAAATGAAGATCAATCCGCACGTTCCGGCTGAGTTCGGCCACGGCATGCGGATCGCTGATAACACCAGCCTCAAGCGCCGCAAGAGCTACGGCCCGGTACATCGCGCCGGTATCGAGGTGAACAAACCCGAGCTTTCGGGCCAGTTCCGTCGCCACTGCTGATTTTCCCGATCCTGCCGGCCCGTCTATCGCAATAATCAAATCCGCATCCGTCCTTTAGCTTACCGCCGACCTTCAACTTCTGTCGGCTCTTCTCCTGCTGCCAAACTAATCTACCGCGCCGCAGACGGTTTTGCCTGTCCGAGTATTTCACGGCCGCCATGCAGAGCGGCGGCAAATTGCTACAATCGTAACGATCGTAAGTCGCGGAGGACATCGATGATTGATACGGTATTAATTTGGATTGAAAAAAATTCCCGGCGATGGCTCCATGACCTGCAGCAATGGCTTTCGATTCCCAGCGTCTCGACGGATCCCGCCCACGCCGGCGATGTGCAGGCAGCGGCGGAATGGGCGCAGTTCTATCTCCGCAGTGCAGGAATGGACGCTTCACTGATTCCCACCGCCCGCCATCCGTGCGTATTGGCAACCACGCCCGAGGGGATGTATCCCGAATCCGCACCGCATATCGTCATCTACGGCCATTATGACGTTCAACCTCCTGATCCCCTCGACGCCTGGAAGTCGCCCCCGTTTTCGCCGACGATTAACAGGGGGCAGATCATCGCCCGCGGTGCATCCGACGATAAGGGACAGACGTTCTGCCATATGGCGGCGCTTTTGGCATGGCGCGAAATCTCACAGCAGTTTCCGCTTCGCGTCACGGTACTGCTTGAAGGGGAGGAGGAAATTGGTTCGCCGAATCTTCCGAGGGTCATTCGAGAGCTTAAGCCTCAGTTGGCCGACGCTGCCGCACTTGTAATCAGCGATTCGGCACAATTTGCACCGGGGATTCCCGCGATTACAAGCGGCCTGCGCGGCCTGATTTATTATCAAATTACGCTTACCGGACCGAATCGAGATCTGCACAGCGGGGTATACGGTGGCGCTGTTGCCAACCCGGCCACCGTATTATGCGAAATGATCGGCCGACTCCACGATTCAACCGGCCGCGTGACGATTCCCGGATTCTATGACCACGTTGTTTCCGTTGATGCGGAATTGCGGCGGCAATGGAGTAAGCTGCCGTTCTCGGATCAGCTTTTCGCGCAGGACATCGGCGTAAGCAATCTTTACGGCGAAGTCGGTTATTCAACGCTTGAACGGCGTTGGTGTCGGCCGACGCTGGAAGTAAACGGGCTTACCTCCGGCTTTCAGGGGCCCGGCGCAAAAACCATCATCCCCGCGACCGCATCGGCCAAGATATCCATGCGATTGGTGCCGGACCAGAATCCGGATGAGATTCGGGCCGCGTTTGAAGAGTATCTCAAATCGATGCTGCCGGAAGGGATCACCATGCAGTGTGAACTCTTCGGTGCTTCACCGGCTGTTGTCACCGCAACGGATTCACCCGCCATCGCCGCCGCTATCAACGCCGCTCGAATCGGTTTAGGTGCCGAGCCGGTTATTATTCGTGAGGGAGGGTCGATCCCGGTGGTCAATTGGTTTCGGCAGGAGCTCGGGCTTGAAAGTGTGCTGCTGGGGTTCGGGTTGCCTGACGACAATCTTCATTCACCCAACGAAAAGCTGGATCTGGACTGTTTCTACGGGGGGATACGCTCGTCCGCTTTGCTGCTGGATGAAATGTCGCGCGCTTTTGCCCCGAAAAAATAATGTGCAATGCTCCCTCGCGCGATCCAATCTTATCCGTGCCGGACCGCTGCCTCCCCGCCGAGGGGGCGCTCGGCTCACACCGATATGAGGTTTTCTACCCAAGGTTTCCCACGACGTAAATCTTTGCTACTATCCCTGTGTACGCTTTGAGCGCTGCCGATGTCGCTTTTGAGGCGGATATTGAATTAAAAGGAGACTGGCGATGGAAATTGGAATGATCGGGCTCGGTCGAATGGGATCAAATATGGTGCGCCGGCTCCTGAAGGAATCACATCGATGTATCGTCTTCGATACCCATGCGGAAGCCCGAAAAGCCATGGCAGGGGAAGGCGCGGTCGCGGTCGACTCTCTCGAGAAAATGGTCACAGCGGTAAAAGCTCCAAGGGCGATCTGGTTAATGGTTCCCGCGGCTATCGTGGATAAGGTCATTGGCCAGCTCAGCGGGCTTCTGGAACGGGGGGATGTGGTTATCGACGGTGGAAATTCCTTTTATCAGGATGATATTCGCCGTGCGGCGGAATTGAAGAAAAAGGGTATCGGTTATCTGGATGTCGGTGTGTCCGGTGGCGTATGGGGACTCCAGCGCGGTTACTGCCAGATGATTGGCGGCGAGGTTGAATACTTCAAACGCCTTGAACCCGTCTTCAAAACGCTGGCGCCGGGCATCAGCGGGGCCGCGCGCACGGCGGCTCGTGCAAATGGGCCCGAAACTCAAGCCGAGCATGGATATCTGCATTGCGGCCCGGCCGGTGCCGGCCATTTTGTCAAGATGGTGCACAATGGGATTGAATATGGCATTATGGCCGCCTACGCCGAGGGCCTGAATATTCTCAAGCATGCCGATATTGGCTTGAATCGTGCGGATGCAGATTCTGAAACGGCGCCGCTTGCGCATCCGGAAAACTACCAATATAAACTTGACCTTCCGGCGATTACGGAAGTGTGGCGTCGCGGAACGGTTATTCAAAGCTGGTTGCTGGATCTGACCGCGGAGGCGCTGGCAAAAAATAACTCACTGGATAATTTTTCCGGCCGCGTAAGCGATTCGGGCGAGGGACGCTGGACGCTTCAAGCCGCCATTGATGAGGGGGTGCCGTCGCCGGTTTTGGCTGCTGCGCTCTTTGATCGCTTTGCCTCCCGCAGCGCCGCCGAATTTGCCGATCGCGTCATGTCGGCCATGCGATATGAATTCGGCGGACATCAGGAAAAATCCGGGTGATGATGGCGCTGCCCGCCTGCAGGGCAATGATCCGTCTGATAAGCTTATTTTCGGGGAAACCGTAGTATGACAACCGAACAATCCGACGTGCTGGTGTTCTTTGGAATTACCGGCGATCTCGCCTACAAAAAAATATTTCCCTCGCTTCAATCGATGGTGATTCATGGAGAATTGAATATTCCCGTCATCGGCGTCGCTAAATCGGGTATGACCATCGATGCGCTCAAAAATCGCATGCACAGCAGTCTGGTTGAACACGCCTCATCGTGCGACGAAGGTGCGTTCGGTAAATTATGCGACCGGCTCAACTATGTCGACGGTGATTACAAAGACCCGAAAACGTATGAGCAGCTCCGGCAACTCATTGACGGCGCCAAACATCCGCTTTATTACCTCGCTATTCCTCCGAGTATGTTTCCCGTAGTAGTTGACGGCCTCGCCAAGGCCGGTTGCCACCGGGGGGCCCGGATTATGGTCGAAAAGCCGTTCGGACGCGATCTGAAATCCGCCATTTCACTCAATGAAACGCTCCACCAGTATTTTCCGGAATCTGCGATATTCCGCATTGATCATTACCTCGGTAAGGAACCGGTGCAGAATATTCTCTATTCGCGTTTTGCCAACACCTATCTGGAACCGACATTTAATAGAAATTATGTATCGCATGTGCAGATCACCATGGCCGAGGAATTCGGCCTTCAGGGCCGCGGGCGATTTTATGAAGAAGCCGGTGCCATCCGCGATGTGATTCAGAATCATATGCTCCAACTCGTGGCCTGCCTCGCCATGGAGCCACCCTCCCGCCCCAACCCGGAAGACCTTCGTATTGAGCGGGCCAAATTGCTGCGCACCATCCGCCCCCTTTCCACTGAAGATGTGGTTCGGGGGCAATTTCGGGGTTATCGCGAGGAGGACGGCGTCAGCCAGGATTCGCGCGTTGAAACTTTTGCCGCCGTGCGGCTTTGGATCGATTCATGGCGTTGGGCGGGAGTGCCATTTTTTATTCGCACCGGCAAGTGCCTGCCCATGACCTGCACGGAGGCGATTGTCGTCTTCAAACGCCCGCCTCAGAATGTCTTCGGTGAAGAGGACCTCGGGCGACCCAATTACCTCCGCTTTCGGCTCAATCCACAAGTCATTACCGCTCTGGGCACCCGCGCCAAGGAGCCGGGTGAGGGTATGATCGGACGCGATGTGGAACTCGTCGCCCAGCGGCATACCCAGCAGGATCTTGAACCGTATGAGCGGTTGCTCATTGAGGCCATGAAGGGCGATTCCTCCTACTTCGCCGATCAAGCCGGGGTGGAAGAGGCGTGGCGCGTGGTCGATCCTGTGCTCGATCAGCACCACACGCCCCTCCGATCCTACGAAAAGCATACTTGGGGACCGTCGGAAGCCTATCAGTTAATAAGTTCCTATGGCGTCTGGATTGATCCCGGCGCAGAGCCGGACTGTGATTAAACGCTATTGATAAAAGCCAATGGCCACGCCCCAGATTGCGCTGCATGGCGTATGACGCCGGGCGGTTTAGAAATAATACCAATCTCGCATCACCATCATGGCGCTTTGGTAATGAACAGGCTGTTCAGAATGCTGTTGCCGTCCACCTTTTCACCGCTCAGGGCCATGGCCAGAAGCTCTCCTCCAAGAATGTCCGGTGCGACGATCAGGTCCGGTGCAACCCGCTTCACCCGTTGAAGGTTATTGGCATTCTTCACCGCCGCCACGGTCTTGGCGTCGCCCCCGATATCCTTGGCCGCCATCACGATAAATGCGTTTTCACTGTCATCATTCCGCAGTGCGAGGACGGCCCGCGCGTACTGCGCTCCCGCCTTCCGCAGCACATCACTGTCGGTCGGGTCACCGATGATCAGGTCGGAATCCTCCACCCATTTGGCGGTGGGGGGATTGGGTAAAATGACCGTCACATCAAATTTACGGTCTCGAAGCTGGCGATAGGTATTTTGTGCCAGGGGATTTTCTCCGACGACAATGTAATGATCCTTGCGCATACGTTTCTTTTCTCCAGCCAGAAGACGCTCCATCCGAGAGCCGATCAGCGGCACGATAACCGTCGATATGGACGTTGCAAATACGGTAATGCCGAGAATAATCAGCGATACGACAAAAAGCTTGGCATCATTGGTCCTGGGGGTTATGTCACCATAGCCCACGGTCGAAAGCGTGACCACAACAAAGTAAAGGGTATTGGTCCACGTTTTGATCGGCGGATTGAAATCATTGCCCAGCATATAAGTTCCGATCATCGCATAGCCGATCAGCAGCAGGAGGCTTACGCCGGAGAGAAGCGTTCCGGCCGCGAGCGATGATTTTGAGAACGAGCGGAAAAAAATGATCAGACTCAGTAGGATGGCGGCGTTGAAATAAACCATGCTGCTGAAGTGAATCCAGTGCTGATGGATAGACAGCGCCAGTGTTCCGGCAATAAGAAGCAGGCTGATGGCCCAGGCCAGGCGCGATCGCAGGGCGAGTCCCAGCGACATGATCAGAACAAGCAGGCCAGCCAGGGCGGTGAGCAGTCCATGGGGCAGCACAAAATGCTTGCGCAAGGTGACCATCTGCACGATGCCCGGCACCTGTGGTGCGAGTTTTTCCAGCCCCGTAATAACGTTGGTCAGGCCCAGCAGGGCGATCAAAGTTGCCAGCGGAAGATGCGGAAACCAGATATCCGCCCGCACACGCGAGGCAAGACGTCGCAGTCCGTTGGTCGCTTTCTGTCGCAGGGAAAGTTCTTGAAGCAGCTTACCCAATGTCCGTCATCCTCAAAACCCGTGGGTTCCGGCTTCCACCGTCGTCGGCATCGCCGGATGAAATATTAGCTCAAAGCGGGGTAACCGAAAAACGCCCGGATTGCATCCGCCGTGCGGTCAAGTTCCTCTTGAGTCAATTCTGGAAATATCGGCAGCGCCAGAACTTCCCGGCATGCGGTTTCCGCAGTCGGTAGCGAGCCCGCTTTGTAACCCAGATCGGCAAAACACTTCTGAAGGTGCAGTGGAACAGGGTAATAAACTGCGGACCCGATTCCATGTCGGGTCAGATACTCTCTGAGTTCATCTCGGCGCGGAGCCCGAATCACATATTGATGAAATACATGTCCGGCGCCGGGCAGCCGTCCCGGAATTTTAACATCCGTTCCGGCCAGCGCCTGATCGTAAAAATCGGCGATGGCAGCCCGACGTTGGTTCCAGCGATCAAGATGCCGCAATTTCGCATTCAGAATGGCGCACTGCAGGGCATCAAGTCGGAAATTGCCTCCCACAAACTCGTGCATATAGCGGGTAACTTCGCCATGCTGGCGAGTTTGACGAACCCGCCCAGCAAACGAATCCATACGCGTCAGCAGGGCGCCCGCATCGCCGGCGGCGCCGAGATTCTTCGTCGGATAGAACGAGAGTGCGGCCGCTGCACCCAGTTCCGCCGGCACTATCCCGTCCGGATCGTGCGCCCCGATCGATTGGGCAGCGTCTTCAAGCACACTGATCCCGCTCTCACACGCAAATTTGACGAGACTCTTCATCGGCGTCATCTGGCCGAAAAGATGAACGGGAATGATGCATCGGACGGCAGGTGTGACGGCCTGCTTTATACAGGCTTCGTCGATCAGAAAAGTGTCGGGGTTGATATCCACAAAAATCGGACGTCCACCAATACGGCTGATACAGCCTGCGGTGGCAAAAAATGTGAAAGGGGTGGTGATTACCGCGTCTCCCTTTCCTATTCCCAACGCCATGAGTCCTGCGAGAATGGCATCGGTCCCGCTGGAAATGGCAATTGCGTGACACCCGCAAAATTCGCCGAGGCGATTTTCAAATTCCGTCACCATCGGTCCGCCCACGTAGTCGGTGCTGGAGAGCACACTCAGAGCGGCCGCCTCCAACTCCGGCCCGATCTGGGCGTATTGGCGGGTCAGATTGAACATCGGTATCGGTGCTTCGGAGCCCCGCTCAAGATTCCGTGTCGGCATGATTCGACCGGACGGCTTGGGCGCTGAATGAGATGTCATGTTGATCTCCATGATGAATATCGGCCCCAATACATCATTGCACCCTTACGATTGCTTTTCCACCACGATTAATGCCCGGAACGCCATCCATCTCGCCAGCGGTGAGAGCATCCGTTCCAGCACCCGCGCCGCCGGAGCGGCGAATCGCGGCAGCAATACCGGCTTGGAAAAGCCGCCTGAAAGGGGATACACCATGGTGGAATGCACTTCTCGATGAACCACCGATAGATGGGGAAAGCGACGCTGGAACAGGCCGAGGTGTCGGAAAAATAGTAGTGTCGGGATGGCCTGATTGCTGGCGAATGCTCCGGACCCGATAACCGCGATCGGGTCTTTTCCGACGGGATTGGATCGAGATCGGAACAGCGGTACATCCATATCCACCGGCTCGGGGTGCGACAGGCGGTAACAGAGTCCTGACACCGGCGAGATAAACGGTTCGGTCATGATCACCCGCCCCCCGATCTTCAATATACGCTGCGCTTCGGAAAAAAAACGCAGCGGCAGGGGCAGATGGTGCAGCACATCCTGCATGACGATGTTATTAACAGATGATTCGCGGAAGGGGAGTTGCATGGCGTCAGCCGCCAGATCAATGTGCCGCGTTGGCAGAACATCCGTCACAATCATTTGTGGGTAAAAACTTCGAAAATGCCCGGATCCTCCGCCCACTTCCACCACCCTGCCGTAGGGAGTCGTACCGTCGGCATCCCGGGCAAAGTGTTGACGCATTTGATCGAAATATTCGCGGTAAACATCACGAAGCAGCGGGCGCGTTTCCCACGCCCGGGCCCGACGGTCAATCACTTCCTGATCGTGCCGCCTTTCAGGCCCGATCTCCGTGCTCCGATGGTTTCCCTTTGAATGGCTCATAACGCTTTTTGACCGTCCCCGCTCCGGATTGTCGCCGGCCCGTTAATCCCGCCGTGCAGTGTCGGTCGTGTGCAACTGGGATCAAAAACCGACATTAACGTCAAATCCTTCCGCTTTGATCTGCTTAATCAATGCGTTAAGGCCGGTTATCGTGTGCTTAAGCCTCTGCGTAACAATCAGCAGCGAGTTGTACAATCGCGGATCTTTGACAAATCTTCCCGCCGTGCCGTGGCCGTTGGCAATCGATGTGAGAATCACATTGGCGTTTTGCAGAACATGCGTCAATTTTACGCTCAATGCAATAATTTCCTGATGGGTCTGGTTTACTGTGGAATCCACATCCGATGCCGTCTTATCGGCCCTGGTGATGAATCCACCCGCCCGTCCCGCCAGATGATGCACCTGAGAGAGGATAACGGCAAGCTGATCTGATGCGTGGGCGATATTGGCAACAATCGTGTGTACCTGCTCGTTGAGACGTCGGCTGCTTACCAGACGGTTGATGGAGTCAACCGTCACATTAAGCCGTTGTACCAGAGCGCTGATATTATTTAAATCGCCGGGTTCGGCAGTCTCCCCGTGCGATTGTGCGCTGGTGAGCACGACCGGTTTAAGCAGCGAATGCAGATCGTCTGCCACGCGATCCAATTTTCCGCTGAGTTTTGTGAAATCGACTTTCAGCGTGGCAAAACCCTCGACCACGGAATGCGGAATCAGGCCTGAAGATGCCACCTTGGCTGACAGGTTTGCTGAACCGTTGGTCGGAAGATAGCCCACCGCGTGTTCTTTCGGCACATAGAGCGATACAAACGGTGTCCCGATCGTTTTCGTGCCGATGAGCGCAACGGTATTTACCGGCAGCTTGATGGAGCGATAAATGGATAGTTCGATTTTCGCCTGCTGCATGTCCGATGTCAGTGAGACGGACGTAACGCTTCCAACCACCACGCCGTTGAGCGAGACCAGATCACCGGTTGTCAGACCCATGGCGGAACCGGATCGAAGAGTAACTCGGTAAGGGGCGTTTGGCCCCAGGTACGGCAGACGCCCCAGGAGAAAAGCACCCCATGTTAGAAGAAGTACGGCGACGATAATGGTCAGCCCTACGGCCGAATTTCTCAGCTTCTCATAAGCCATGAACAGTGTCCTGCTTCCTAAACGCGATCATCCGTTCCAAGTTCAACATTGTATCCCAAACCCGACCATTTTCAGGGATTGCTCTTCCGGGAACCTCCGGCTGGCGGTCGGGGACACAGAACTTGAGCGCTGCGCGACGGGAGATAAATTTGAATCGATTGCTCTCGCCCATACATGCCAACATCCTGTCTGGGGTACACAGTACCCCGCTCGTTGCGGCCATGCCCTTCAAATAGCTGTCCATCCGTCGTAAGCACCACCTCATAATCAACTGGATCAGGTACCGGAATGCGAAGACCGGAATACGATTCAACCGGATGAAAGTTGAAGACAAAAACCAGCGGTCCCCGCCTGTAGGCAAGCTGACGCGTGTCTTCATGCACCAGAAGTTGTTCAATAAACGGGTCACACAGCAGTTGATAAGTCTCCGCCAGTTGATTCATTGCCTGATCGAAATGCCACAATCCCTGATAGCGGAGGTGGTCCAGATGAGCCAGCGACCACAGCCGACGTGCGTAATGGTAGGAATATTGATTGCCGGGACGCGGAAAATCCACCCATTCCGGATGGCCGAACTCATTGCCCATGAAATTCAGGTATCCATCGCCTGCAAGACTCAGGGTGATCAGGCGGATCATTTTATGCAGAGCAAGCCCGCGATCGATGACCGGACTGTGGGCAAACTTGCTCATGTCGCTGTACATGTCCTTGTCCATCAGCCAGAACGCGATGGTTTTATCCCCGACCAGGGCCTGATCGTGGCTCTCGGCATAACCGATATGGAGCTCATCATGTCGGCGGTTCATCAACGTGTGGTACAGCTCGCCCAGATTCCAGTCTTCATCACGCTTCTCTTTTAATAATGTAATCCAGTAATCCGGGACACCCATCGCCAGGCGGTAATCAAATCCGACACCACCGTCGGCCACCGGCTTGGCCATGCCGGGCATGCCGGAAACATCTTCCGCAACCGTTATGGCCTGCGGATTAACCGCGTGCGTCAGCGTGTTGGCCGTCTGCAGATAGGCCAGCGCATCGCCGTCTACATTGGCTCCAAAGTACGAATCGTAACTGGTAAATTTAGCCCCCAGACCGTGGTCGAGGTAAAGCATGCTCGTTACGCCGTCGAAGCGGAAACCGTCAAACCTGAATTCCTCCAGCCAATATCGCAGATTGCTCAGCAGCAGCCGCTGAACTTCGTACACGGAGTAGTTGTAGCACAACGAATCCCACGCGACATGCTGGCCCCGCGGTCCGCTGTGAAAATATTGATAGTCCGTCCCGTCAAAGAGATTCAGGCCTTCATGAATATTTTTGATTGCATGGCTGTGAACAACATCCAGTAGAACGCAGAGCCCCAGGCCGTGTGCCGAGTCGATCAGATCCTTGAGTTCTTCAGGCGTGCCGAATCGCGAGCTTACCGCAAAGAGACTGCTAACGTGATACCCGAATGAGGCGTAGTAGGGGTGTTCCATGATTGCCATGAGTTGCACCGCGTTGTACCCCAGTGCCGCAATCTGCGGCAGCACATTTTGGGTAAATTCACGGAAAGTTCCGACCCGCGGTTCCTCGGTCGCCATCCCCACATGAGCTTCGTAGACCCGCAGGCCGCACCGTTTGGTTCTTTCCGGCGGCCGATGGCGGAACTGATAAGGCTCCGGTGGTTGCCAATACTGGCCCAGAAAACCGTGCGTCTTTGGGTCTTGAACGGTACGGCGGATATAGGCGGGTATTCGATCGCTGGCGCCGGAGTTTGTCACCACATGCACTTTGATATGGCTGCCGTGGGTCAATCGTGCGGCAAACTCCCGGTCGGGTAAAAAAATCTCCCAAACCCCGAATTCATCGCGCTTCAGCGGATGCCGGGTGCGATCCCAATCGCAAAAATCGCCTGTCAGAAAAAGAGCTGCAGCCGCAGGTGCCCATTCCCGGTACCAAACTCCCGGTTCATTACCGTGACTGCCGCGGTTAAGTCCAAAATAGTGGTGTCCCTGGCTGATCTGCCCCAAAATGCCGCCGGTCGCCGCAAATCGTTCCATCCACGACTGATAATACTTAAAACGGCCGCGAATCGCCTCGGCGTGCGGCTCCAGCCACGGGTCCGATGCTACAATCTGGGTGCCGTCGGTGCGACGATGCGTGGTTTGGCTGCCGTTGGACTTCGTTGGCATCATTAACCTCCTCTTTCCGCTGCGATTAAGCGTAAGTCTAATCGACGCACGATGAAAAGTATCTACCGAGACGAAATCTCAGCTATTTTTACTCTGGCACAGGGCGATGGCCGCTGAGAGAAACGGTGGATTGCGAATAATAGAGCCGAACCCACGTGGCAGCCGACGATACCCCATCAGCGCGTTGTATATCTGCCGCATGCACCAATAATCAACGATCCGCTGCCAATCGGGATACTCCGACGTCGGTTCCAACGATAAAAACGCATCTAGAAATGATCTCGCCTCCATGGCTCGAATTTGGCCAGACTCATCCACGCACCACTCAACGAAAACGTCTACCGCATCTTCAAAACGGCTGCCATGACTCGTCAATCCCCAGTCAATAAATGCCGTAATCTGCCGATCGTCATCCAGCAGCACCGACGATTGGTTGATCCCCCCATGAATCCAACCCTGCAGCGGGGCCTGCCCTTCCTGATTATCAATAAACTTCTGCAGAGCATTGGCATCGAGCAAACTCAAAAGACTGTCGCGGCGGGGCGAGGGCTCCTCCAGCAGACGGGTAACCCGCACGAACAGAGGGGTATCCGCCGGACGTCGATCCATTTCCACCATCATTCGGTGCATCCATGCCAGCCGAACCCCCAGTTGACTTAAATCCTGCCCGTTCCATTTCTCGCATGCCAATGATTGGCCCGCCGGAAATTTGACGACCATCAGGTGCGAACTCTGCGGCCCGTCCACTGCCCAGCCGATGTCCGCCTCAATCGGCTCGACAAAATGGAGACAGGGAAAAGTGCCCTTAAATAGGATGTTCGATTTTTTTGCCCCTTTATTGAGCTGTTTCCGGGAATACATCGGCGGGTAGATCAGCACCAGAAATGACTGGCGTTCGGATGTCAAAATCTCAATCGATTCACATTGACTGCCGCGAGACAGTTTTCTGAAGCGAATGACCCGCCCTACGCTAAAATCGCGCTGCACGATTCCATTGAGTAAGTAAGCTTCGCGGTCATCCATCTCATTTGCACCCGGATTCCTTAATCCCGCATCAACTCTCCCGCTTAATTCCGTTCCGTTACCTTCGGTTATAGCCGCGATCACCATGGAACGAAAGCGCTCAATTCAACCGAAAACATTTGCAGCTATCTTCCAGCCGGCGCCGGAAATTGCCGATAATCCCGCTGCCGGGCCTTCCGTCTGCGGCGGGACGGGAGTTAACGTTGGATTTCCGTAGCTCTTGGTGCTATGCGCTGAAGGCCGCATGGGGTTGGGACAAAGCCGAAAAGTGAGCTCAAGAGTCGCACAGATTTCATGTGGCAATCGGTTTGCCTGCTCAGAGTATCCGGATACCCGGATACGGACGTTACGGGTATAAAGGTTTGGGTCAGGGGCGGTATGACGCTGGAAATGTCGCATATGACGATGCTCCGCCCCAATGGTAAATTCCTAAAGGATCAGAATAAGATGAAAACGGCAGTTCACGTAACTCACGAAGCTGTTCAAAAAATCGGCGGTATCGGTGCTGTTCTGCACGGATTACTTACCTCAAAGCATTACAGCGAACATGTCGATCGCGATATTCTGGTCGGCCCGCTTTTCAGCACCGACGGCCCCGCCGAGACCAGATTAGGCATTGGTGGTGAGTTACTTTACAGCTCGATGGACGGAATTATCCGGCATCCCCTGGCGGCGGCATTGCAGGCGGTCGAACAGAAGTATAACGTCGGCCTGGTCTACGGCCGTAAAACCTTTTACGATAAATTCACGCAGGTAACCTCTCACCCTGAGGTGCTCCTCATCAATTTGAACCATTACTCCGCCGAACGCATTGCCGCGTTCAAATGGGAACTCTACGACAAATTCCGCATTGAATCCAATCGCTATGAGTGGATATGGGATTACGAACAATATGTGCGCCTGGCAGAGCCTGCGATTGAAGCACTTTCTGCCATCGGTGTCGGATCACCGGCTCACCCGGCGATTATATTCGCCCATGAATACATGGGCATGCCGACAGCCCTTGCCGCCAAGCTCAACGCCCCCGAATCTTTCCGTACCATTTTCTACGCCCATGAGGTGGCGCCGATGCGTCGGATTGTCGAGGCACATCCCGGCTACGATATCAGTTTTTATAATGCCATGCGCCTTGGAAAGCAGCAGAACCTGACCGTGGATGATGTGTTCGGGTCGCAGTCATTCTTCTACAAATATCCCCTCGTCGACGCCGCACGGTATTGCGATAATATCTTTGCCGTAGGCGATTACATCATCGATGAATTCAGGTTTTTGAACCCGGCTTTCCAGCGCCGGCGTATCGATCTGGCCTACAACGGCGTTCCGGCATTTAATATATCTCTCGATGAAAAGACGGCCTCTCGTCGTCGTCTTCAGCATTATTGTCAGACCCTCCTGGGCTTCAAGCCTGATTACGTCTTTGCCCATGTGACACGCATGGTGCTTTCCAAAGGGCTTTGGCGCGATATCCGCGTAATGGAACAGATAGAATCACGCATGGCAGAGAAAAAACTCTCCGCCGTGCTGATCGTCCTCTCAACGGAAACCTCCGCCCGCCGAACCGACGATATCGTCAGCATGGAGGCAAACTACAGTTGGCCGGTCGCTCATCGTGAGGGTCACCCGGATCTCACCGGCGGCGAAGCGGCGTTTTATACCGGCGTTCAGGAATTTAATGCGCGGAGCCGCAATTGCAAGGTGATCTACATCAACCAATTTGGTTTCGACCGGCGAACGTGCGGAATGCGCATGCCCGCCGATATGGACTTCATGGATATCCGTCAGGGATCGGATGTCGAATTCGGACAATCCGTCTACGAACCCTTCGGCATAGCTCAGGTTGAGCCGATCTCGTTTGGCGGACTCTGCGTCTTTACATCTCTCTGCGGCTGTGCGGGTTTCGCACGCAAAGCGGCCGGTCCAAAAGGAACGCCCAATGTCTTAGAGGTGGATTACACCACGGGTCCCCACGCTCAATTCAATTCCATTGAAGCTTGTCTCGCAGTGGACAAAAATCATCGAATTCAGATCGAACGCGCTGTCGCCGCGCAGGTGGCCGACAAAATCATGGCCGGTCTGCCCGTCGGCGATGCCGCGATTGATAAGATGCTCAAAGAAGGGTACCGGCTCGCCAGTCAGATGAGCTGGGAAGTGGTCGCCCGTGATTATGTTCTGCCGGGCATGGATCGGGCGCTTTCCGAGAGCCATGTAGAACGAGTGCGCCCGCAGATCGTCATCGCTTGATCTTCTCGCATCGCGCCCGGCCGCAGAATGACTTACACCGCGGACTTAAGAAATCGTTGCATGTTGCGTGCAACACTCGCCGACCTTTGGAGTTTTCTTGATCATCCCGCAGCCATATCATTTTACTCCATGCCGCCTTTGCCGTTATGCTGTGCCCGGGTAAATAAACTCGGCCCGGACACGGTCTGGTATCAGGTAGTATCGTCCAGAGCCGAGTTGATGACGGAATGGGTTTCAACATGCTTGCGAATCATTCAGATGGGGTGGTTTTACGGGTTAAGTCCGTTAATAAAACCGCCCGAAGGCTCGGGCTCATCGGGCTGGTGATGCTGACCCTCGGAATGCAGGCCATTACGGCTTTTGCCAATGACTCCGGCGCATCGAATCAGTCCTACCTTCTCCCGCTGATGAGCTCCCACGCCACCGCCAATATCTCCGCACCCTGGTGGAGCGAGACACATCGGCACGGCGATGCCATTCATATCACAACGGAGTTCGGATATTACAACGATTACTGGTATCGATATCTGGACATGTCGCCGAATCGGCCGAATATTGAAAATATCACGCGCATCTCGCTGAACCTGAAAAAATGGGGTTCCCTCTATTTTCGCAGTTTTGCCAACTGGTCTTATGACATAAAAAATCCCTACCTGAATTCGCTTTCACAGGGGATCGCCGGGGCCCCAGCACCCAGCGGCTCGGTGGGAAACGTCCCCGACAGTAATTTTTCCGAGGCCGATTTGACGTTGGGATATTCCTATGATGCCGGCCGATTGATTCACTTTGAAACGGGCTTCACCGATCAAATTACACCCAACACGCAGTATTTTGTACCGCATTTGGATCCGCTCGCGAAGGTCGGTCTGGCACACGGACAGACCAACAGCCCGGAAATTTTTCTCCGTGTTTCGCTCAACGATGATCGCTATCTGCACCAATTTGCGTTTCATCCCTTTGTCATGGTGGGCTTCGATTACGCAGGTGCTTATTACACGCAGAGTGCCGGCCAATACTTTGAGGTGGGTATGGATCCCGTCTTCCGCATACCCCACACCGGCGGGCTCACCATCTATTCTCCCTTCTCCGTTTCCTTCATCAACGGAGAAAAGCGGCTGGATGTAAACCGCCGGAGTTACCGCGACGGTTATCTGGGAACCTACGTCGGTACGACGCTGACCTATCCGCTTAACAGGCTCCTGAAAATCCGGCCGAGCGCCGGCCGTTATACGATTGGCTTTTCGGTCAATACAATTTTTGCCGCGACACGCTATGCGCAGCCTGCCGGTACCCACAGCGATGCCACCGTTCTGGGACTCTTTCTGCGGGTTGACTATTAATCAGAGATACCGCCGAGGTCCGGTGGTGCATAGGCATTCGGAGATTTTCAACGTTGGCGTCGCACCGTAAAATCATGCACTTTGACTGGAGGTTGATCGTATGGAAATGCGTAAACTCGGCTC
This sequence comes from Phycisphaerae bacterium, assembly GCA_049965755.1. Classification (GTDB taxonomy): domain Bacteria; phylum Planctomycetota; class Phycisphaerae; order WQYP01; family WQYP01; genus JAJZGD01. The sequence goes on from JBMFVY010000013.1 coordinate 29,310, forward strand.
ATCCGGCTTGATGGTCAGCGCGATCGGAATGGGGTGTATGCCGCTTTCGGTGCCTGAAAATCGGCCCCCCGAGGATGAGACCATAGCCGTCATACTCAAGGCTGTTGAGGTCGGCATAACCTTTTTTGACACCGCAGACGCCTATTGCCGCGATCAGAGCGAAATCGGACACAATGAACGGTTGATCGGCAAAGCGCTCACTCGGCTCGATTCTGCAACCCGATCCAGAATAGTCGTTGCCACCAAGGCCGGGCTGGTGCGGCCTGAGGGCCGGTGGGAACCGAATGGTTCTCCGGTGCACATCAAAGCCGCCTGCGACGCCGCGCTCAAAAATCTCGGTGTGGATTCCATCGATCTCTATCAGTTCCACCGCCCGGACCCCCATATTCCTTTTGTGGAAAGCGTCGGTGCCTTCAAGGAACTCCAGCAGGCGGGCAAAATCAAACATATTGGCCTGAGTAACGTCTCGGTTCTCGATATTGAACTGGCCATGTCGGTGGCCAAAATTGTCAGCGTGCAGAATCAATTCGCACGTAATCACCGTAAACCTCAGCAGGATGGCGTGCTGGAATTTACCCGTAAGCATGACATGGCATTTCTTCCATGGAGCCCCCTAGGTGGTATTAAAGCAGCAAAAGGCCTCGCCGCCGCAGAGCCCCTGCTCGAAACATTGGCCGTTCATCACCACGTTACTCCGCAGCAGGTCGTTCTGAAATGGATGTTGCTCCTCTCACCCCACATCATCCCCATTCCGGGCGCGAGTCGAAAAGAATCAGTCGTAAGCTCCGCCGCTGCGGTAAATATTCAATTTAAGCTGGAGGAATTTGAGGCTCTTAATGATTAGTCTCTTTTTATCGATGCATCTGCAGACCGCCGACGGAGGTTATTCGTCTTGACTTCAACCGACTCAGACTTTTCTTCGGATAACCCGGCATGGATGCTCGATTTGATTGCCGATTCCGCATCGGTGATCGAACGACTGAAATATCAGCTTCCGGAAATCGACTCCCTGTGCAGAAAAATTACCGAGCAGCTTCTGGCGGGAAATAAACTACTCACCGCAGGAAACGGCGGTTCAGCCGCCGCAGCTCTGCATCTTGCGGAAGAACTCACCGGTAAGTACAACCGCAGCGACCGCCGTGCTCTGCCGGCCATCTGCCTGGCCGCCGATACCACCGCCCTGACGTGCATCGCCAACGATTGGGATTTTGCCAGCGTATTTGCACGGCAGGTTGAGGCGTACTGTAAACCGGGTGATGTGCTGATGGTCTTTTCGTCCAGTGGCAACAGTGAAAATCTGGTTCGTGCCTGCCAAACCATGAAAAAATACGGCGGTACAGCGCTGGCTCTTCTGGGTCGCGGTGGGGGGCGTGTCCAGCAGATCGCAGATATCTCACTGGTGGTGAATTCGAACCGCACCGCCTCCATTCAGGAAGCCCATGAAGTCATCCTGCACCTGATACTTGAATATGTTGAACGTGTCGTAGACTGAATATTCCCGGCATATCGGTGATAAACATCCCGGATATGGCGTCAGTCGAACTCATCCCCGCGGAATGTATGCCCCAGATAGGTTTTGCGCACCAGTTCGTTGTTGATCAATTCCTTCGGCGGCCCCTGTGCGAGCACTTTGCCGTCCGAAATAATCAGTGCCCGATCGCAAACTTCCAATGTTCGTTGAACATTGTGATCCGTAATCAGGATGGCTTTGCCCATCTGCTCACGTAACTGCCGAATCTCCCGTTGAAGATCCTCCACCGCAATCGGATCCACTCCGCTGAAGGGTTCATCCAGCAGTATCAGCGACGGATTCGTGACCAGAGCACGGGCGATTTCAAGTTTGCGGCGTTCCCCGCCGGAAAGCGAATAAGCTTTCTGTCGACGATTGCGCTCCAGCCCGAATTGTGCCAGCAGTTTATTCGCCTCCGCCAAACGCTCCGATCGCGATCGACGGGTATATTCCAGAATCGCCAGCAGGTTCTGCTCTACTGTAAGCCGGAGAAAAACGGATGGTTCCTGCGAAAGATAACCCATCCCGCGGCGGGCTCGTTTGTACATCGGCAGGCGCGTAATGTCTGCCCCGTTAAATAGGACGGTTCCCCCATCCGGTCGAACCATTCCAATTGTCATGCGAAACGTGGTTGTTTTACCGGCGCCATTGCGTCCCAGCAATCCAATAACCTCTCGCGCGCCGACTTCAAACGAAATATGATCTACGACCGTTCGCCCGCCATATCGCTTTACCAGATTTTCAGCCTTCAGGAGTATCAACCGATTAAGGGCCTTCCTTTGACCTTAAACTCATCCGCCGGGGTCCATCTCACCGACCGAACCCGAATTGTCGCGGGACATGTCCTGCATGGCAAGCCATCAGAACATTTGAAAGGTATTTGACGACTCCGGCAACGTACCCTTTGTGGGCCACCATTCCGGTGAGCAGTTACAATTTGTCGTGCGGTAAGGAGCTTAGCCATGCAGCGACAATTTCTGACCTCAACGTTAATTCTGACGGGGGCGGCGATGATCGGTGGGTGCCAGGCCATGCATCATCCGTGGCTTTCCGGCCAGACCGGCCAATCATCTACTTCATCCGGGGCGATGGTCAATCAGGTTGATTTATTTCCCAATGGAATGGGGTATATTGGATATCGCGCCGTTGTAGATAACACGAAGACGCTCCATGTTGCGATTAATCAAAATCAGGTCAATGATCTCCTTAAAACCATCGTTTTTTTCGATAGCTCCAACAGTCCACCCGAGTTAACGTTCAACACCCCGATCCCACTTTCCGTGAAACTCGCCAATCTACCTCTGGCCCCCACATCCGGTGGTTCCTGGATATCGCTGCTCGAGCAACTCAAAGGGCGGCGGGTCAGCTTGAAATTGAAGAACGGAAAATGCGTAAGCGGACGCCTGATCTCCATTAAATTCCAATGGCCCATTTTTCCCATGCACCATCCGGTACCGGAACCGCTACTTCAAAACGGTCAACCGGCGATGTTTCCGCTTTCACGCTTTGCCGAAATCTATCATCATGGGCGCGTTGAACGTGTCGCGCTGGCCGATATGCTCAGTTTTCAGGTTCGTAACAGGCAACTGCGTGCCAGTCTTCGCCGGGCGCTACGCTACATCGCTGATAATCGCCGGACCGGCTCCGCCGATATTGCCATCGAGTTTCGCGGCCATGGGCGCCGCAAAGTTCAATTTGGTTACGCCACGCAGACGCCGTTGTGGCGAATGACTTACCGCCTGCTTTTGCCGGCTCTTTCCGCACCACAGAGGGATACAAAGGCGGCCCGTCTTCTGGCCGATGTGATTGTGCATAATACCACCTCGACCCCGTGGCGGGATATTACTCTGCAGATCAACGGCTCTTGGCCGAAATCTTTTATCGAAGACCTGCAACAACCCCTCTACGGTCGTCGCCATGTCCTGCCGCTGCCCGCTGATACCGCCCTAACCCCGCAAAGCGGTCTCTTTTACTTGCAATCAAACCAGCTTGCGTCGAATGAACGCAAGGCCGCATTACCTATATATTCGAGGCTGCCGCCTGCCGCAGATGCTTTCGCAATCCATGCCTACGCCGCCAGGGCATTAATGCCTCGGCTTGGGCTGGCCCGCAACGCGGCGGCCGTGGCAATAACCCCGTCGATTGACGTCTCCACCATGGCGGCTCCGCAAACTTCCAACCCGGCGTTCAATTTCGTGGCGCAAAATATTTCCATCAGCAGTGAAAAATCCGCGTCATTCCCAGTCTTCTCGGCGCCCGTTTCCGCTTACGTGGTATCAACATTCAACGTAAATGAGCGGAAAACTCATCTGCGACGTGCGGTGCTCATATTTAATAATTCTAAACATTACCTGCCGGCGGGCCCGATGACCGTGTTTCAAGGCGGTGCCTATACCGGCGAAATCAGCGCCCCCGCAATTCCCGTTCATTCACGACATGTACTCCCATACGCCGTCGATTTGGCCGCAACCGCTGAAATCCAGCCGTGGGAGACCAGTACTTTTGACAGTGCAGCGCTCAACCAAGGCAATTTATACCTGAATTATGCCGTCACGAAACGAACCAATATCACGATTAACAGCCTCCATCACCACCCGATCACCGTGGTCGCACGGTTCGGGCCCGAAATCGGGTGGAAATTCACGCTATCTCATTTCAAGGCCATTCGCCTGACTCATGGCACTGGGGTGGAAATTCCTGTTACGCCCATGAGTGATAAATCCTATCTCATTACCCGTCTGGCCAAGCGGCAGCAACAGGTAAATCTGCATACGGCCGGCGCCAATTATCTGGCGTCCCTCCTGACCCTGAAGGGACTCGAACGGCCCGTAGCCGCAGCATTACGCCACATCATCCGTCTGAAAAAGGATTTCAATGCGGCCAACCTGCGCGTTGCTGAAATCGGTAATCGCATCGCCGAGCTCAATACCGACGAGAATCGAATACGCCAGAATCTTGCTGCGGCCAAATCTGTGCCCGCTCAGGCGCAGCACTTCGCCCGTGCACTTGTCGCTCTCGACAAGCAGATCAGATCGCAGCAGCACGCGCAACGTGACGCCAAAGCCGCTGCGCGCCGTGCTCAGAAATCCCTGGATAGATACATTCGGCACCTGAAATGATTTCAGGCCGAGGGACGGCGGAAATTTTCTCCGTTTCGGCGATAATAGAGCTATGAATGATTCATCGCTGCAAGTGGCACTGAAGGAATGGGATATCGTCTGCAAAGCCCTTTGCGCCGGAAAGCAGCATGTGCTTCTTCGCAAGGGGGGCATTCACGAAGCGGCGGGGGAGTTTGAACTGGAACATGACAAATTCCTCCTGTTTCCAACATTTGTCCATCAGCAGGCGTCCGGCCTTAAACCCCCATGTCGCCAGGAAGTGTCGGTCCTGAAGAACGAGCCGGATTCCGTCCATATCCCCGGTTGGGCACAGGTGGAAGCGATCTTCCGCGTACCGGGGCGCCGGCAACTCGATGCGCTCGATGATCTGCACATCTTTGATGCCCCGTTGATCGATATGCGTTTCAATTACCGCCCTGATTATCCTCTCTATCTGATTCTCATTAGGACTTGGATTCTTCCGCACCCCGTCAAAGTTACCAATTCAATCGAGTATGCAGGATGTAAAAGCTGGGTGCCCCTTATGCAATCGATATCGACACGATTATCCGCCCCCGCGAGTAGCCATGAAACTCTTGTTTCCCTGCAGGAGCGGATCGCTTCAACCTTCAGCCGCGCCTGACAATGAAAATGCCGCCGTTGATTTTCTGCGGTATCATTTTCCGCCATGCAGGCGGCCGGATATATCATGACGATTCCAGATTGGGTCTTGGCTTTGCTTTGGGCTGCGGAATTGACATTAACCCTCTGGACCCTTCGTGTCGCCCAGTTTTTCGTTTATCGCATGGGAAGAGTCATTCGCGACTCACTTGCCCCGATTGATGTCCCGGCCGCCGTCATCCTGCCGGTCAAGGGGCTTGAACCCGCAACGCGCGCCAACATCGAAAAACTGCTCAATCAGGATTACCAGCTTGTCCGCTACATTTTCTCCGTGCAGTCGCCGGATGATCCAGTCTGTCCGCTGATTCGCTCGCTGATAGATGAATTTCCGAGCCGGAATATATCGCTGGTTATCGCCGGCCCGGCCGAGAAAAGATCACAAAAAATTCATAATCAGCTCGCGGCGGTGGATCAGACCACTCCCGACGACAAATTCCTTGCGTTTATCGATGCCGACGCCGCCCCGTCACCGCATTGGCTTCACGCTCTTCTCATCCCTCTGACTTACCCGCACATTTCCGCCACCACCGGTTATCGGTTCTACATTCCGCAGCACCCATCCGCCCCCAATGCGCTGCTTTCCGTCGGCAATGCCATGGTTGCCGTCATGCTCGGCCCGTATCGCCGCACCGTCGCGTGGGGCGGCTCCATGGCCATATCTCGCGAAAAATTCTTTTCACTGGGCATCTACGATGCCTGGCAGTCTGCGCTGAGCGATGATTATGTCCTCAGTTATCAGGTTAAAAAATATGCGGGAGAGCGGATTCACTTTGTTCCGCAGTGCATGGTTGCATCACCGGCAGATATGTCGTTTAAGGCACTGATTGAATTTGCCGTCCGACAATATCGCATCACTCGGCGATGTGCCGCCAGGCTTTGGTTCACCGCAATCGCAGGTTCAGGGATGTACCTTGCGTCCCTCCTCGCTGCCGCCATCATGTCCTTTGCCCCCTCCGGCATCTGGGCGCAGGGGGCCTGCCGATTCATTCCACCGGGGGTGTTGTTTCTCGTTTGGGGCGGCAGCATGCTGCGGGGATGGTTCCTCATGCGGGCGGGCAAAATACTCCTGCCCCAGCACAGTAACGCCATCGGTCGATGCTGGTTGTGGTTCACCGTGCTATTTCCGGCCGTTCAGGCTTTTAACATGTTCTGCCTTCTTCGGGCAGGCGTGGGTAAAACCATCACATGGAGAGGTATTCGTTATCAAATGATCGGTCGAGGGCAAACCCGCATAATTAGCCCGAAAATTCTGCCTTAGGGACGTGGAGTTTGGCTTTCAGCGATATTGGTTTTCTGACCGATTTTATTGTGCAGATAATCGATTCTGTGCACCGACTGTTCCCAACACCAAAGCCGCAGCTATTCCCAACAGTCCGACGTATCCATACGCCCACAGCCATCCATGGCCGAAATGGTGCAAAATACCCATCATCGCATTAGCCGCAAAAAGTCCCAAACTTCGCGTGGCCGTTAGTGCTCCCATCCCGCCGCCGGTCTTTTCGGCCGACCTAATCAGGGACATGATTGCGGGTTCCAACGTCTCGATTACGCCAAGCGAAAATCCCATCAATGCCACGGCGGGGAAAAAAAGACTCGGGTTCTGATGTGTCGCCGCAATCACCGCCATCAGGATGCTTGCAACTCCACCGATCAGATATCCACCCCATGCCAGAAACCCAACCTCGCGCTTTGCGAGCCTGCCGATCAGCAGGCCCGTCATTGCGGATATTCCAAAAAAGACCACATAGGAGCCGATGGCGGCCGCATCACTATGATATCGTTGATAAACCGTCAAAATGGGAAATCCGAAACTGAATGAACTGAAACCGTACAGGCCGGTTGCCAGTAATATGCGTCGATAAAGTTTTCGTTGAGGATCACTTACCGTGCTCGGATCGACCTTGCTTGGCGGATTATTTTTTACGGGACGGCGAGCTCCCGCTCGAACCAGCACCAGCGTGAAGGTTGAAAGGATCAGGGGAATGAGTGTGAGCAGAAAAATCGTGAAAAAATTGAACCCGGCCGTGAGAAGCAGAACCGTTCCCAGCGCGGCCAGAAAACCGCCGCCGATATCCAGTGCATGAAGCAAACCAAACGCCTTCGTGCGATTCTCCCGCGTGGTTACTTCGGTGAGCATCGCTCGGCGGGGGGGGGATCGGAAGTTGCGTCCCCACCAGCCACCACAAAACAAGCCGGCAGCGGCCAAGGGGATGCTGACCAGTCCGGAGAGCGAAAGCAAGGGAATGCACGCATTGCCTGTAATTGCCACTTTTTTATGCCCGATGCGGTCGCCTAATCTTCCTCCCCAGAGGCCGAAGATTGCTCCCGGACCAAAGCTCACCGCCATAACGATTGAAAATAGCCATACGGGTGCATGAAGTCCATTGACTAAAAACAGCGGAAACATCGCCAGAACGGCTTGATACCCGAGATCGGCAAAGCAAGCCGAAAGGGAGATCAGCAGCACCGAGCGGGAAAGCCAGCCAACATTCGATTTTTCAGTTTGCGTATCCACATGTCGGATTCTATGGGTGCGCGCAAATCCTGCAACCCTACCATTCATTCGCGTGGCGTTTCAAATCTAATCGAGTCCATCGTGCAAAGGAATTCCCCGGCTGGCTCCGGGTTAAAGACAAAGCCGCCCCCGCCATCGGTTAAGCAGTTCCTTGCTGAAGGCATCATTCAGGCCACGACAATGTCCTCACTCCAGCCAAAATACGGTGGTTACGTCAGAAATCGCCGATCATGGGGTTGACGTTGGGCTAAACTGTATTTCGTTACCACCACCAGGAGGATTTTTTGGCTGACTGCGCGGCAGTCTTTGACGCGTTGCCCTGACCACTGGCCGCATAATCACTCGCCACCTTCTGCATGCTTGAACCGAGCTTCTTAAGGTTTGCCTTAAGTGCAGCCGCCTTCACATCGGCCTTGGAAAAGAGAGGGGCTCCGCTGGCCAGGCCACCCGCATTAAGATCGGTGGACAGGTAAGTGTTGAGGTCATCCATGTAGGCGACAAATTCATCGCCGGACGTTGTAACGCTGTTTGCCGAGGTTGTTAACGACGCAAAATCCTTCGCTGCCGCGTCATAGCGGCTCATCGCTACTTTTTTTATCGATGCATTTTTAATGGAATTGTTTTCCTTATTCCACGTCGCAAGATAAGATTTCTGGTCGTTTAACATCGCAGAAAGATCACTCTTGAGACTGCTGTAGCTGGATTTGAAACTACCCAGCGACTGGGTGAAATCTGTGTAAGGTTTTTGCAGATCACCCGTCGACGACTGCAGTTGTTTAAGGCTTCCCACAAGGGCGTCCGCCTGTGAGCTTACGACATGAGCCTGTTCCGCCGTCATCGAGGCATGGCTGCTTGTGTTCATCGCCTGATGATACGGCGCCTGGCTGCAAGCTGTGAGTGATGCCATGCCCAGCGATGCGCCGGTTACGACCGCGATTCGGATTGAGGTTGTGATAAACGTTTTTGTCATTGATAGCTCCTTTAGCTGGATATCATCTTTGCCCGGGCAGACGACAACATCTGCGCTGACCCTTCTATTTAGACACGCAATGCCCGATAAATGCAAGCGTGCTGACATGCTGACTCATACCGAGTTTTATGCCGACATCACAGAGGTAAAGCTGATGAGTCTCAGTATGGCAATACAAGAGCTCTAAATGCAAAAAGTTCCCTCGATGTGAGTTATTCGCATCGTCGGCTATTTCCATCTCGATTGAATTGGCCGATTTTGGTAACACCGGCTACACTTGATGGGACGATGTTGGTTTGCATGGAGATATCACTGGATGCAGGGTGTAACGCAGGGACTACTGACGGTAAAGGCTTCGCAGCATTTTGTGATCGTAGCCGCCGAGTTCAATAAATGGATCACTTCACAACTGGAAATCGGCGCCCGCGAGGAACTCGGGAAGCTCGGGGCGAGTCCGTCGCAAATCACCACCCTATGGACTCCCGGCAGTTTTGAAATTTCGACCGTTGCCATGGCAGTGGCGAAAAAGGGGGGCGTATCCGCGATTATCTGCCTCGGCTGCATCATCCGCGGCCAAACCTCGCATTTTGATCATGTCGCCTCGGCCGCTTCCTCCGGCATTGCCGCCGTCGGACCAGCGACGGGTGTGCCGACCATCTTCGGCGTCATCACGGCCGATACACAGGAACAGGCCATGGATCGAGCAGGCTTGAAAATGGGCAACACCGGCAGCCATAGTGCCCGGGCGGCGGTTCACATGGCCAATCTGATGGCGGAAATAGCCGAAGGCTCCCGTAAATGACGAACTCCCTCGATTCCACTCCCGATATATCTGCATTGACGATTCCGCAGCGATCGCACGCACGGCGACTCGCGCTTCAAGCTCTCTTTCAGGTTGATGCCCAGGGAGATGATTTCCTCTCCGCCGGACTTGCTGAATTTATCGTCCAGTCGACCAATGATATTTCAGTCCGGCTGCGTGCGATCCACATGGCGAATAACGCCTGGGATTATCGCAAGGTTGCCGACGAGTGGATATCTCGCCTGATGAAGGAATGGTCCCTCTCGCGTATAGCCGCCGTCGATAGGGCGGTTTTGCGTCTGGGGTTGTGGGAAATGACCAGCGAGCGCAGCACGCCGCCGCGCATTGTTCTGGATGAAGCCATTAATATGGCGGGTGAATATTCCACCGCCGAATCTTCGAAGTTCGTTAACGGCGTTCTTGGCGCGGCGTACGCAGAATTTGCCGCCAACATCACCGCAGCGGAAAGCCGGCCGGATAATACCTCGGAGTGATGATGGTCTTTGGTTTCATTAAAAAAGCGGTCGGCGCCGGCACCGAAAAACTTCGCCAGGGCCTCGCTCGCACGCGCTCCGCACTGGTCGGATCGCTACGTTCCGTCCTTACCGGTCGGCGGCTTGATCAGACGCTGCTTGATGAACTTCGCACCCGGTTGATCGCCGCAGACCTCGGCGTGAGCGCCACCGATCAGATCATGAAAGATCTTACCGATGCCTGGAAGCAGGGGCGCATCAGCTCCGGAGATGAAGTGCTGGAGTTTCTCAAAAGCGAGATGCGTGACTACTGGCCGGCCGAGAGCCGGGCGCTGCGTTGGGCATCATCGGGGCCGACCGTCATTCTGGTCGCGGGGATCAACGGAGCTGGTAAAACCACCAGCATTGCCAAACTTGGCCAATGGCTCAAGGATCAGGATAAGACGGTCGTGGTTGCCGCATGCGATACTTTCCGCGCCGCCGCTGTGGAACAGCTCACCATCTGGGCGGAGCGTGTCGGCGTTGACATTGTTAAGCATCAGATGGGCAGCGACCCGGCCGCCGTTGCCTTTGATGCCTGCCAGGCGGCGGTTGCCCGGCAACGGGATGTATTGATCATTGATACCGCCGGGCGGCTTCACACGCAGGATCATCTGATGCGTGAACTGCAGAAAATTCGCCGCGTTGTCGCCAAGGTCATCCCCGACGCCCCGCATGAGTCGCTGTTGGTGCTGGATGCCACCATCGGGCAGAACGCCATCCGGCAGGCTGATGAGTTCCGTAAGGCCATTGACCTCACCGGCATATTTCTGGCAAAACTTGACGGTACCGCCAAGGGGGGAATCGTTGTGGCCATCCGCAATCAACTGGGGCTGCCGGTTAAGTTTGTGGGCCTTGGGGAAACTCCTGCGGATATTGAACCCTTCAACCCTGAAACCTTCGTTGACGCCCTGTTCTCCGAGTAAATCATCTTCTGCACCCGCCGCAAAACGGCAGTGGGGCAGTCACACGGAATACGGTTGCAACTTCACGTGACGGGCGTTTTTGCATCCGATTGATCCCGCGGCCGTCATATCGCCGTCATTACGGGAAAAACTTCCAGCCCATTTTGCATTACCCTTGACGGACTCCTGACGTATAATGATCCGACCTGATGGACGGTTGCGGTTCATGGATGGACATAAGGGCGGACGGCCGACGCGTGCACCTGCTTTGATTCCATCCCCACAACATTGAGAGGAACTCTGCTATGCTGGCTTTAAGTCGTGGTGAAGGGCAAAGCATCATCATCAACGGCACTATTGAGGTGAAGATCGTCAAATGGACTCGAAGCAGTGTTCGACTTGCCATCGAAGCACCGCGGGATGTCACCATCGATCGCGATGAGGTATGGCGGAAAATGCACCCGGATAAACCCACTCCATTGGATCAGGTGCAGGCCTTGCGCGAAAATATCGGCAGTACTGAATCGCCATCTGCACCCACGGGAGAAGATACGGATAAGCCCAGGTCGCGCGAAGCGGTTTGATGGATGTCGAATTCCGCCGGCGGCAGGAGACGATGCGGCGGCAATGGCGGATGGCGTCCGTCGTTTAGTGTCGTGGTGGGCGAGGTGAACATCGGCGATATCACGGCGGCGATATCACGGCGTAGTATGGTTAAAGTGCTGCGGAGCGGCGCGCTGGCATCAGGCGGTGAGGCGAATATGAAGCATTGGATGCTTTCCGGTTGTGCAATTGCCATGTCGATTTTGATTTCTCACGGCTGTCTTCAGGCCCAGGAAGTGCATGGCGGATCGGAATATTCGCCGCCAGTTTCATCGGCAAGCGGTAGCACAACGCAGAACTACCCGCCCCTGGCAACCCCCGCCATCACCCAACAGCGTAAGGTTAATCTCGCTTGGCAGATTGCGCTGGCAGAGCACAATTTTTCGCCGGGGATTCTCGATGGAATCTTCGGACCATGGTCCAAAATGGCGCTTCGGCAATACGCCCGATATAAATTTCCAGGGCTCAACCCATTTTCAAAAAAGGGGGCGGCGATTGTCTATCGCGCTCTGGACGTTGATCCTGCGCATGTGCTGACGACCTATACAGTCTCCAAGCAGGATTTAGAGGCCGTCGGTCCCTTGCCGATTCATTGGCGTGCAATGGCTGCGGCAACGCGCATGCCTTACAGCTCAACCCTCGATTGCCTGGCCGAAAAATTTCACTGCACGCGCAAGCTGATTGAACTGCTCAATCCTGGAGTTAATCTGCGAGCTGTTGTGCCCGGCCAGCAGATCAACGTTCCGAACATTCAGCCATTCCCCGGGCCCAACGACTTCGGCCTTCCGGGGGCATTGAGCTCCGCCATCAAAAAAGATCGGGCGTTTTACCCCTACCACCATCTGGCGTACATCGAGATTGATTTGCAGAAACGGATCATGCGACTCTTCAATGACAAAAATCAACAATTCGGCCTTATTCACTGCTCGGTGGCGGCGCTTAAATCAGACCTGCCGACGACCGACGCCTATGTCAAAGATTTTGCCTTGAATCCCAATTACACCTTTCTTCCGGCCTCCTGGCCAACGGTGCATGGAATTCATCATCCGCTGGTGGTGCCACCCGGGCCAAGAAATCCCGTCGGTGTGGTCTGGATGGGGCTTAATCTAAAAAACGTCGGCATGCACGGTAATCCGTTACCGCAGTACATCGGATTGACCGGTTCTCACGGCTGTTTCCGTATGACGAACTGGGACGCGGTACACCTTTTTACTCTCGTACACATCGGACTCCCGATTATCATGATTAATCATCGCCATCCGATACCGCTGGACGTGCCGTTACCCGCCGGCTGCCACCCGCCAGGTTTGCCCAATGCGCCGGACGCTGTGCCTCAAGATACCCTTGCCGCCGGTAATGCCCCGGCACCCGGCGAACAATCGCGTCGCACGCCAAAGCCGCGCGTTCTCTCCCGACGTGCGGTGGAAGAAAGTCTTGAAGCGCATTGGAATCGGCAACCGGCCGCTGCCCAGTCGAATTAATACGAGCTTGGACGTCAGGCACGGTATCCGTTCCAGATAATGATTTTCATGATGCGCTGGAACCGCTTCGACGGGGCGAAACCTCGGGGCGGAGGGTTAGGATTTAATTCGGTTTTCCAACTCCTTGATCTCATCGCGGAGTTTCGCCGCCTCTTCAAACTGTTCTTTGGAAACCGCGAGAGCCAATGATTCCTTCAGGCGATTGATTTTTGCCTGAATGCCGGCACCGGACGCACCGGAGCGTACCGGAATTTTTCCCACATGCTGGAGACGCCCCTCCTGCAATCCCTTTACCACGGGCAGAAGTTTGGCCTCAAAAAATTGAACATCATGCGGACAGCCCATCAGACCGGTTTGCTCGAAATCGTGCCAGGTGCTGCCGCAGATCGGACACGTGGGCTGCTTTCCGCCGCCCGGTCTTTTTTTTCTGCCGGTCGGTGTTTCACCCGTTATGCCCGCAATCACCGCCGCCCCTTCCGCCTCCAGATTGGCCAGAACCGCCTTCGGCAGACCCGCGATCATGCCGGCATCCGCCGCATGAAACAGGCATAGATGAACATCCCGGACGGTTTTATTCTCGCTGTCCGTATCGTAATCCACCTCGGTGACGTGAATGAGTGCAGGCCGATCACATTTCGAGCATTTGATCGATTTCATGGTCTTCTCCGTATCAGCCTCTCGTGCCGGGCCTTTGTCCACTTAATTTTATCCCATCTTGCGCACTGGATGAAATAGAGAAACTCGCTCGCATCCAGGCACGCACTATTGGATATCCAGCCAGTTCGGCCCGCTGCCGATATCCACCCGCAGCGGCACGGCCAGCGTCATGGCCGTCTCCATTTCATGCCGTATGAATTCCATCGCTTCGGCCGCAGATGAACGCGGGCATTCAAACACCAGTTCATCATGCACCTGCAAAAGCATCCGCAGATTCGAAATGGGATTTTTGCTGTGTATGTTCACCATCGCCTTTTTTATCAGATCGGCTGCGGAGCCTTGAATCACCGAGTTCACCGCCACCCGCTGCCCGAACTGCCGAACCGACTGATTGGGAGATTTCAATTCCGGAATGTATCGGCGGCGGCCCAGAATGGTGCTGACAAAACCGTTCGTCGACGCATCCAGCACGCACTGCGTGGTGAAATGGCTGATACCGGGAAACCGGGCCTTATAGGTATCGATGAATCGGGCCGCCTCATCCCGTGATATTTTCAGCGTGTGGGCCAGTCCGAAAGGCGTCTGGCCGTAAACAATTCCAAAATTCACCGTCTTGGCCAGGCGACGCATGTCCGGCGTCACCTGATCGGCGGCCACATGAAATATCTGCATGGCGACGTACTGATGGATATCAATGTTATTTTCAAACGCCTCGAGCAGGGCCGGTTCGCGGCAGAAATGCGCCAGAACCCGCAACTCGATCTGCGAATAGTCGGCACTGATCAGACACCAATCAGGGCCGGGTGCCACAAACGCCCGGCGAATTTCCTTCCCCGCCTCCGTCCGTATCGGGATATTCTGCAGATTCGGATCGCTGCTGGATAATCTCCCGGTTTCCGCCACCGTCTGATTGAAGCTGGTATGCACGCGGCCCGTCTCCGGATTACGATCCGCCAGCAGGGCAATCACATATGTGCTTCGAAGCTTGGTCAGCCCACGATATTCCATCACCAGCCGCGGCACGGGATGCATATCCGCCAATGCCTGAAGCACTTCAATATCCGTACTCCGGCCGGTCCGCGTCCGGCGCTGCACCGGCAGCCCTAATTTTTGAAACAGCACCTCCCCAAGCTGCTTCGGCGAATCGATATTAAACGACACCCCGGCCTCGGCAATCACCTGTTCTTTCAGCCGCGCGATATCCTCCCCCATCTGTTTGTCGAGCGATTCCAGCAGAGCCCGGTCGATGCTGATACCGGCAAATTCCATATCCGCCAGCACCCGCACCATCGGCATCTCCACGCCGTCCAGCAATTCCGTCAGATTCTTCTCGGCAATCGCCGGTGCCAGTACCGCCGCCAGCCGCAGGGTAACATCCGCGTCCTCGGCCGCGTAGCGGCAGGCCTGATCCAGCGGAACATCCGCAAAACTCCTCTGCTGAGTACCGCTGCCAATTAAATCCTTAATGGGTATCGGCGAAAGCCCCAGCAGATCGGCGGCAAGCGAATCCATCGAATGGCTCCGGCGGCTGGAATCAATCAGATAGCTGGCGATCATGGTGTCCAGCAACGGGCCGGCGAATTCATACCCGTAGCGCCGCAGCACATTAAGATCATATTTAATATTCTGACCGATCTTCGTAATGCTCGGGTCGGAGAGCAGGGGTGCGACGACGGTGTAAATGTCATCCGCGCCGAGTCGGCATTCCGGCCCCTTGACCGCAATGTACCACGCCCGGCCTGCCCGTGCGGAGAGCGAAATGCCGCACAAATTAGCCCTGACGCTGCTCAGAGCATCGGTTTCCGTATCCACCGCCAGCCATCGATTTGGCGATGCTTTCAGCTGCGCTTTGATTTCCGCCGCCATCGCGTGCAGCGATTCCAGTGAATTCACCAACGTGTAGTCTCCCACTACGGGGGAGAGTTGTCGTATCGGCGGTGTCGGTGGTTCTCCCGTCGGCGTCGCAGGCTGTGGCGGTGTGCTCGACGCGGGCGCCGCAGGCTTCGTGCTTTCCGCCATCAGGCCGGAAAACAGTGTCCCGGGTAAATCGCCGGGCTCTATGGCGGATACCGCCCGAGCTTCTCGCGCCGAGCTGGAGCCGCCAAGCGGGGGGGCATCAACCGAGAGCCCCGATTCCTGAAGCAGCTTTTGCGTCTGGGGTATCAGACTTTTGAAACTCAATTCCACAAACGTCGGCAGCAGATGTCGCAGTCCCTCAGCGTGAAATTCCAATTCAGTGGGGGAGATGTTAAGGGGCACATCCGTCTGCAATTGCACCAGTTGCCGCGATTTTGCCAGCACGTCGAGATGATCGCGGAGCGATTGCCCCACCTTGCCGCCGATCTCATCAACATGCTTGAGCAAGTCATCCAGCGATCCGTACTGGGCAATCCATTTCGCCGCCGTTTTCGGCCCCACGCCCGGAATCCCCGGAATGTTGTCGGAGGTGTCGCCGGTCAGGGCCAGAATGTCGCGCACATGTTCAGGCGGATACCCCTTTTTCTTCACCAGCGCCGCAGCATCCGTCACTTCATCACGTTCAATGTCATAGAGGAATACACGCTCGTTGATCAGGGCCTCGAGGTCCTTGTCCCGCGTGCAGATGAAAATCCGATTTTCCCGCTGCGCAGGATCCTCCAGAATTCGCCGCACTACCGTCGCTACCACATCGTCGGCCTCATATCCCTCGACGCGCAGGGTGGGAATGGGAACCCCCTGGAGCATGGAAACAATGCGCTGAATCTGAATCGGCATGTCTTCCGGCATCGGGCTGCGCGTGGCTTTGTATTGGGCGTCAATCTGCTCCCGCTGGCTTGATCCCGCATCCATCGCGACGGCCAGATACGAGGGGCGGCGACTGGAAATAAGTTTCAGCAACGCGGAGATGAAACCGAAGGTGGCGTTCGTCGGCTCGCCTCCGGGGCTTTTCAAATTCATCAGTGCAAAATAGGCCCGGTAAATCTGGGCGTGGCCGTCTATCAGGTAGATATCCCTGTTCATGCCACAAAAATAACCGATTTACACCTTCCATGCCGCCCATCAAGGTTGCGGCAAGTGATGGCAATTAAAACATGGACTTAAGCCCCGAAACGATTCCGGTGATGATCATGATGGCCACCGAGAGCACAAACAGCGCCACCAGCGCCGTGAGCAACCAGAGGCCGATCAATACCAGACGGGGTATGAGTTCCGTTTCTGGATTACGCACCTCGATCCAATCCTCGCGCACCCGGCCGAGCATTTCCTTCAGCCACCAAAGCGCGAGAATGAAGAGTATCCCCTCAAAGAGCATTCCAAAGGTAGGCATCCCTGACATCGCTGATGCTCCTCACGTGTTTCATGACCGGTCCGCCCTTGGTGGCCGTCGGCGTGCACCCGAAATTTCACATGCCCACGTGCGGTAGCCCCACAGCCTTCCGCCATGTCGCCAACTGGCCCGTATGATATGCTCGATGAGTCGGCAGTACGATCAGCAGGTTGGCAATGTTAGGAAAGTGTTTAGCAAGGTCTGGATCCGGCAGGGGCCTCTGCAGATCGGATTCCGACAGTTCGCGGATATATGCTGCGATCTTCCCAACCGATTCCTTGAGCCCCTCGATGTAGAATGTCTTGGGTTTGTAAAGTCTCAAATCCGGCTTGGGCGTCGAGCCGATCCCGTAAATATCCCACCAGGTGGCATCGAGCGGTTCTTTGACGGTTTTGCCCATCACGCCCGTAATCACCTTCTGTTCAAATCCGAGCAGATGGCCCAGCAGCCACGCCGGGTGGTTCATTCCCGCAATCGGCTGGGTTGTCATCTTCTCAGCCGGAATGTCCGCCAGCATCGGCGTGAGCATTTTGTCCTGATGTTTTTCCAGCATATCGGCGATGAGATTTTTAAGCATGGATACACTCCTGAAAAAATAATTTATTTAGAATAACCTACATATCGAAGTTCATTTTCCGCCGCAGCGCCCCTTTACCCGCGACAATATATGCTGCCATCCCATGGTAACCCCCTCGCGATGCTCCGGCAAAATTTCTCCCATCGCCCGGAGCCGGTTGCGATGTTGGCATTTCCGCATGGCGACGTGTCGGGCCGAGTTTGTGTAAATCGCTTTACACCAGAA
>JBMFVY010000014.1:0-45860 GCA_049965755.1 Phycisphaerae bacterium
ATATTTACCTGGACCAAAGACGCCGATACCATCCTGGCAAAGGTCGCCAACTGTAAAGCAGCGTTAGGGACAGTACACTAGGAATGTGATCCAGCCCCACGCACCCCCTGCGCCGACCCACCGCCACAGCACCACTTCGGAGATTACAACGGCCGTGCACGCACCCGCGAGTGCCACCAATAACGCGCAGAACCATGCCCGGCGGGTGATCCCCTTGGCCCATTGCTCGCCCGATTTTGGCTTTGCTGCATCGCCCTTTTTCGTCACATCATTTCCCATCAGAATTGGCCCTTTACGTGGCGCCCGGCGTTGGCCACGCTACCGGGACCACGCCATCGGGGAATCGCCTCTGCCCCCATCGGCCATGGCGAAGTGTACTCCGCCGGCGCAGCAGCCGCAATTTGACACCTCGACGGCCGAACTCCGCAGAATAATACACCCTCTGAATCTGAAAAGGCGGCGCAAAAAGCGGCGCAGTTGACGGCCGAAACGCGCGGAAATGACCCGCAAACGCCGACGGGCGTTACTACGGAAAGGCCCATTTTACAGGGGTTTTCTGATGCTTGCCGCGTGGTGCAACCCAACCTACTGCCCGGGACAGGATTCGAACCTGCAAGGGATTGCTCCCACCAGCACCTCAAGCTGGCGCGTCTGCCAATTTCGCCACCCGGGCGACGCATAGATAATATACCGCGCCGCGACTCCGGCGAACAGTCTACCGCCACAGAATCCGTTATACTCTCAATACGAGTGCGGCCCACGGGGGGCGGCAGGTTCAGGGGTGACGGCAGTAAACATGGCAATAACATCAAAAGCGGCTCTGGTGCTCGAAGATGGCTCAGTTTTTATTGGAACAGGCTTCGGCGCCTCGGCATGCGCCGTCGGCGAAGTGGTCTTTAACACCTCGCTGATGGGGTATCAGGAGATTCTTACCGATCCATCCTACCGCGGGCAGATTGTTTCCATGACCTATCCGCAGATCGGAAATTATGGCATCGCCGATGCCGTTGATGAGGAATCGGGCCGACCGCAGGTGCAGGGATTTGTTATTAAAGATTTATCGCCGGTGACGAGCAATTTCCGGTCGATTGATAATCTGGATCATTATCTGGAAAAACACGGCATAGCCGGTCTGGCGGGCATCGATACCCGGGCACTGGTTCGCAAACTGCGGATACAGGGTGCGCTTCGCGGGGTCATCTGCACCCAGAGCCATCTGCTGGAGAATCTGCCCGGCCTGATTGACAGGGCGACGGCGTGGCCGGGGCTCGTGGGAATGGATTTGGTATCGGAGGTAAGCCCGAAAACCGCCTATGCATGGACGGACGGCAAGGGAGTTTGGACGCAGCAGACTGATATTCAGCAGCCGGTGGCTGAACATCATGTGGTGGCGATCGATTGCGGGGCCAAGCGCAACATCCTCCGCAATCTGGTGCAGAGTGGATGCCGCGTGACGGTGGTGCCGGCGAAGACATCCACGGAGGAGATATTGGCACACCGGCCGGACGGCGTTTTTGTAAGTAACGGGCCGGGCGATCCGGAACCGATCCACTACGCGCAGGAGACGCTCAAAAAGCTGATTGGTAAAAAGCCGATTTTCGGTATCTGCCTGGGGCATCAGCTTCTGGGATTGGCGATTGGATCGAGCACCTACAAACTGAAATTCGGCCACCGCGGCGGTAATCAGCCGGTGCAGAATATGGGCACCGGCAAGGTGGAGATTACGTCGCAGAATCATGGCTTTGCGGTGGACTTGGAATCACTCAGGAAACGGGGTGGCGAACCCACGCATATCAATCTCAACGATCAGACGCTTGAAGGTTTCCGCATGAAGGATGAGCCGGTGTTTGCCGTGCAGTACCATCCGGAAGCCAGCCCGGGGCCGCACGATGCCACGTATCTGTTCGACTGCTTCACGATGATGATGAAAACCGGCCGGAGCCCGCGCGCTGAAGAAATGGCTGAGGCACAGAAGCGGCGAAATCATGTAACGGAAAAGACCCGGGCCTGAATGCGGCGATTGCGCATCAGAAGGCTTCAGGCCTGCGGGTTCTCCGGATTTTCCGGTCGGTAATCGCGGTCGCCGGTGGCAGGATTGTAATAAACCCTCATCAGTCGGCCTGATTCAACATCAATATATTTTTCATCAGTCGGAATAAATCCGTCGCCGGTGCCCACACGCTTTTGATATCGCCAACTTTCCAATCGCGTAAGAATGAGGAGCCCAACGCCGAAAATGAAAAGATAAATTCCAATCGGGATGAGGATAATGGTGGCGAAGCAGATCAGGCTCAGCGCCAGCAGCGTCCAACCGAGGCCGTAACAGAATTTACGCATGCGGAAGCCCCGATCACATGGCGGCGGCGGTCGGCTCAATCTGCACGGCCGTACCGTAGGCGACGATTTCGCACATCGTCTGCCCCATTTCCGATGAGTCAAAACGCATCATCACCACCGCGTTGGCCCCCATGGTAGCGGCATTTTTCACCATCCGGTCGGTGGCATGGCGGCGGGCCTCTTCCAGCATGTTGGAATATTCCTTAATCTCCCCACCGGCGATGGTCCGCAGCGACGCCATGAAGTTTCCCGCCACCCCGCGGCTGCGCACCACAACTCCGAATACCTGCCCATAGACCCTCGTAACACGATAGCCTGAAATGTTTTCCGTTGTGGTAACGAGCATTATCCATCTCCTTTTGCGTCAGCGCTCAAAGCCAGCGTGATTCTGATATTGACACAATGCAGCCACGAACGAACTGTGGGCTATGAGGTAGGCTACCACAAAGGTAAGATTCTGACCAAGGGGTGCGTTTTGATGTCTGAGCCGCCAGACCGTGGACACCGGCCAACGCTCCATGGCACGAGAATAAGCGGCGGCCGAGGCCCGGGTTGGGGGGTACCGGGATGCCGATGATCAGTTCTGCATTTTCGCAGCCTGCTGGGCGGCTTCTTCCACCGTGCCGACATACATGAAGGCCGTTTCGGGGAGATGATCCCATTTGCCTTCGGCAATTTCCTTGCAACTGCGAATGGTATCTGCGAGTTTGACGTTGGAGCCTGATTTTCCGGTGAAAACTTCAGCCACAAAGAATGGCTGGCTGAAGAAACGTTCAAGCCGACGGGCGCGGGCCACGATGAGCTTATCTTCTTCGCTGAGTTCATCCACACCAAGAATGGCGATGATGTCCTGCAGGTCCTTATGCCGCTGCAAAATTCGTTTGACGCTTTGTGCGACGGTGTAATGCTCTTCGCCGAGGTAATTGGGATCCATGATGCGGCTGGAGCTCTCCAGCGGATCGACCGCGGGATAGATACCCTTTTCGGCGATGCTGCGGCTCAAGACGGTAAAGGCGTCGAGATGGGTAAAGGTGGCGGCAGGCGCCGGGTCGGTCAAATCGTCGGCGGGGACGTAAATAGCCTGGACGGAAGTGACGGCCCCTTTGGTGGTCGAGGTGATGCGTTCCTGCAGATCACCCATTTCCGTACTCAGGGTGGGCTGATAGCCGACGGCGGAAGGCATGCGGCCCAGCAGCGCCGAGACTTCCGACCCTGCCTGGGTGAAGCGGAAAATATTATCAATGAACAGCAGCACGTCGGAACCGGTTTCATCGCGGAAATATTCCGCCATGGTCAGGGCGGAAAGTGCCACGCGCAGACGGGCACCGGGCGGTTCATTCATCTGGCCGAACACCATGACGGTCTGATCGATAACGCTCTTTCCTGTGTCGCCGATCTTGGCCTCCTGCATTTCCAGCCACAGGTCGTTCCCTTCGCGGGTTCTTTCACCCACGCCAGCGAAGCAGGAAAAGCCGCTGTGAAAGCGGGCCAACCGGGCGATGAGTTCCTGAATGATGACGGTCTTACCGACACCCGCCCCACCGAGCAGACCCGTCTTGCCACCGCGCACATACGGGGCGAGCAGATCGATGACTTTAATACCGGTTTCAAATATTTTGGTTTTGGGTTCCAGATTACGGAATTCCGGCGGCGGTTGATGAATCGACCGCGTCTGTTTGGCATTGACCGGGCCGCGTTTGTCGATCGGCTCTCCCAGAAGATTGAATACGCGGCCGAGGGTTTCCATACCCACCGGTACGCATACAGGTGAGCCGGTATCCACCACCGGCATACCACGGACAAGGCCGTCGGTGCTGCCCAGCGCAACAGCCCGCACGCGCCCCCCGCCCAGATGCTGCTGCACTTCACCGGTGAGATGAATGGAAACACCGGACGCCCCGCCATCATGATCGATACGGATGGCGTTGTAGATGGCCGGAAGCTTATCTTCCGGAAACTCCGCATCAAACGTTGACCCGATCACCTGCGAGATTTTACCTGTTGTAGCCATTGGGATAACTCCATCGTCTTTGCCGATCGCCTGTCTAAATCATGCGGCCGGCGTTTACTGTCAACTAACCAAATCCTCTATTTCATCGCCTCAACACCGCCCATGAGTTCGGCAAGTTCGGATGTAATCTGCGACTGTCGGGCGCGGTTGTAATCACGGGTCAGCAACTTCGTCATATTTTCAGCATTTTCGGTGGCGGCGGCCATGGCCAGCATGCGGGCGATCTGTTCGGATACGGCCGAATCAATAAAAGCCTGAAACGCGGCTGATCGAACCATGGTGGGGAGCAGATCCGCGAGCAATACCTGTGGATCGGGGCTGAATTCAACATCAGCCTTGATCGCCGGTGCGGAGCCATGGGCGGCGGCGGCGATATCCAGCGGCAGCACATGCTGAATGGTTGGTTTCTGCTGTCCGACGCTGATAAATTTCACATAGGCAATCTTGATCGCATCGATGTGTCCGTCGGCGAAGTCGTCCATCAAATCGCGAGCAACCTGGGCTACTTCCTGGGCCTGCGGGTTATCACCGATGGTGGTGTAGGCGTGACGGACTGCCCGGCGGGCAAAGCGGAAATAGGCCGCTCCTTTGCGCCCGCCGACATAGATTTCCACCTGTTTGCCCGACTCTTCAAGTTCGCGGATATGCCCCATAGCCAGGCGGAGGATGTTGCCGTTAAACGCACCCGCCAACCCACGATTACTGGTAACCACCAGCAGGCCGACCCGCTTGATTGTGCGCCGGGCCAGAAGCGGATGTTGAATGGATGGAGGGAGATTGCCGACCGACGCCGCGACGGTGTGCACCAGATCGGTGAGATGGTCAACGTACGGGCGGGTGGCTTTGGCGCGTTTGAGCGATTTCTGAAAGCGAGCGGTGGCGACCATCTGCATGACCTTGGTGATCTTGCGGATGTTACGAACGGCCTTGCGGCGCTTGGTGATTTCCCGTGCTTTTGCCATATCTGCCGACCGTCAGCGGGCCGCCTCCGGCTGTTTGGGCTCGGCGACGTTTCCACTGGGGACTTTGCCGAGCAGACCATCAAGCTTCTTGCGGTTAAGGGGTGTGACATTGGTGAAATTTTTAATGACTTCAATGAGCCGCCGTTCGATATCGTCGGTAAGCTCGCGTCGGGCGATCAGATCTTTGCGAACCGCTTCGCCGGCGGTCTGCCAGTAATCAACAAAATCATTTTCCCACTGCTGCACATCTTTAATCGCCACGTTGTCAACAAAGCCCTGGGTGGCGGCATAGATGACGGCGATCTGATCCACCACATCCATCGGCTGATACTGCGGCTGCTTAAGCACTTCCACCATACGGGCACCACGATCCAACTGCTTCTGCGTCGCGGCATCAAGATCGGTACCGATCTGGGTAAATGCCTCCAGCGCCCGGTAAGAGGCCAGATCCAGACGTAGTGAGGCGGCTACTTTCTTATGCTTCATCGCTTTGATCTGAGCCGATCCACCGACACGGCTCACCGAGATACCGACGTTGATGGCGGGCCGGACGCCGGCATAAAAAAGATCCGGTTCGAGATAAATCTGGCCGTCGGTAATACTGATCACGTTGGTGGGGATATAGGCGGAAACTTCACCTTCCTGCGTTTCAATGACCGGCAGGGCGGTAAGCGATCCGCCGCCGTTTTCCTTCGAGAGTTTGCAGGCACGTTCCAGCAGGCGGCTGTGGAGATAAAACACATCGCCCGGATAGGCCTCGCGACCCGGCGGCCGACGCAGCAGAAGCGAGAGCTGCCGATACGCCTGCGCCTGCTTGGAAAGATCATCGTAGACGCACAGGGTTGCCTTACCCTGCCACATGAAATGTTCTGCCATGGCACAGGCGGCATAGGGTGCAATGTATTGCAGCGGTGCGCTGTAGGCGGCACTGGCGTTGACGACAATGGTGTAATCCATGGCACCGTTTCGCCGCAGCATGTCCACCACACCGGCAACAGTAGATTCCTTCTGCCCGATGGCGACGTAGACGCAGATCACTTCGTCGGGTGTGCCGAAAAATTTCTTCTGATTGATGATGGTATCTACGGCAATGGCGGTCTTGCCGGTTTTGCGGTCGCCGATGATCAATTCACGCTGGCCGCGACCAATGGGAATCATGGAATCGATGGCCTTGATACCTGTCTGCAGCGGTTCTTTGACGGGTTGCCGATCGGCGATACCGGGGGCGATGATGTCCACAAGGCGGCGATCGCTGGTTTCAATTGCGGCGCCGCCATCAATGGGCTGGCCCAAAGGATTGACCACCCGTCCGAGCAGTGCGTTTCCGACGGGAACGGAAAGCAGCTTACCGGTGGCCCTGACGACATCTCCCTCCTTGATCTCCGCGTAATCGCCGAAGATAACGGCGCCGACGGTCTCCTCCTCAAGATTAAACACCTGGCCGAAGATGCCGTTTGGAAATTCAAGCATCTCCCCCGCCATGGCCTGATTAAGGCCGTAAATGTGGGCAATACCATCACCGACATCAATGACACGCCCGGTCTGCGACACATCGAGCTGATCTTTGTAATTACCGATTTCCCGCTCAATGACGGCGGCGATCTCATCAACCTTAAATTTCATATTTCAACACCTTCCATAAATTTCAACTCAAAGAGCCCGACAGCGCAGCGTCCCTATGTCACAACCAGCCGCTGAGAATCGGCGGCAACATCGGTCAGTGCGGCATGCTTGACCAGACGGGTCATGTCAGAAAGTTTCCGTCGGACGGAACCATCCACAAAGGTATCGCCGATTTTCAGTTGAATCCCGCCGATGAGGCCCGGCGAGAGGGTAACATTCAAACTTACCTGCGCCTTGTATTTGGTGCTCAGGGCGCTTTCAATCTGTTGTATCTGCGGCGGCGAAAGGGGCATGGAGCTTACCGCGTCAATCATCATCCGGCCGCGCCGACTCCGATGAAGCAATTCCATCTGCTGCACAAATTCGCGAAACAGTTCAAGGCGGTTGCGGTGAGCCATGGATTTGAGTGTTTTAAGCGTAAGTGGATTGAGATAACTGCCGATCAAACGCTCCATCATCTGCATTTTTTGATCGCTGCTGATAGCGGGCGAATGAAAGAAGTCAATGAGGACCGGCTGGTTATGGACCAACTCGACCAGGGATGCGATATCGCTGAGTACATCGTCAAGCACGCCGGCATTGATGGCTGCGTCATAGAGCGCCGCGGCATATACCGCGGCGATAGAATTGTTAAGCGTGTTTTGTTGACTCATACCGATATCCCAACCCGGAAACGACTTTCATCCCGGCGATGCCGTGCACCGCGAGGGGCAAACCATGCCGCTACTGCCGGGCCAATTCCGAAACCGTCTCATCAATGAGGCGCTGCTGATCCTCCACCGTCAGATTGCGGGCAAGTATTTTACCCGCCATCCGGGTGCTCAATTCCACTGACTGAAGCGCAATCTCCGCGAGTGCCTGCTGTTTGGCGTTTTGAATATCGCGCAGGGCCTGATCTTTAATGGCACGCGATTCCGCTTCCGCATGCTGCCGAATCATCTCAGCGGCTTTGGCGGCATCGGCTTTGGCCTGCTGAAGCTGCATAGAGGCCTGTCGCTGCACTTCAGCGATTTTTTCCTCCAGATTTTTCCGGGTGCGTTCAACCTGAGCTTCGGCTTCTGCGGCGGCGCGGATGCTTTCCCGAATCGCCTCCTCGCGGCGTTTGAGGCCGGTAATCAGAGGACGCCATGCAAATTTTCCCAGTAAAATGATGAGCAGGATGAAGATAATCAGGGTGATGACGGCCATACCCACCTGAATGGACATCAGCGAGGAGCCCTGCCGGGCGGATTTTCCGCCCCCGGATGCGTACGCCGCCGAAACGGCCGTGAGGCTCATGACCGCCGCCGCAGCGGGGGCCGGCCACCGGGCCCCGGGGCCGAATCGGAAGATAAATCCCTTGATACTATGCATAGGTCTGTCCAACTGTTTTTATATTAATCCATATCCGCCGCACCATGCGTCCATCCGCCGGACGTTGACCGGATTAAAGACCTCCGTTGCGGATGAGCACGATCATCGCCAGCACCAGCAGGAGAAAGGTGAAACCTTCAATGATGGCAGCGGCAAGAAAAAACTGCGTCCGGATCATATTGATGAGTTCCGGCTGACGGGCGGACGCTTCGCACATGCCCTGACCGATGGCACCGACACCGGCACCCGCACCGGCAACACCGGCACCAGCGCCGATGAGCGCACCGGCGATTTCAATTGATTTCACCAGCGAATCCATTGAACCCGTCGTGTTCACCACGACATGAGAGACATGAGTCACCGCAGCGGCATCCATAAACAACTCCTTTGGAGGTCAAAAAAAAGTCCTTCGACGGCACCACGCCCGATCGAAATTAATGTTCCGTCGCCACCGCTTCCGCAATGTATGCGGCGCTGAGCAGCGTAAATATATATGCCTGGAGAAACGCCTCCAGAAGGTGCAATGCTTCAAATGCCGTTCCAAAGAGAATCACCGGCACGCCGGCAATCCCCCGCACGAGTATACCCCCCAGGGCAAAGACGATGCTGACAAGAACGGCCACCACCAGCGGGCCCGACATCATCACGGCAAAAAGTCGCATGCAAAGGGCCAGGGGTTTGACAAACGTTCCCATCAGTTCAAGGATGAACATCAGCGGCCAGAGAAAAATCGGCACACCCGGCGGAACCAGATGGGCAAGATATTTTCCCACACCCAAAACAATCGCCACCGGCAGAGCACGCTTGGATACGGCATCATCCGCCGCAGCATGACTGCCATGATGTTCATGGCCATGCCCCTGTCCATGCTCGACTCCATGCCGGGCGTGGGCGGGACGACGGGCATTGCGGATAAATTCTCCGATGCCGGTGACATGCACGGTGAGAAACGTGCAGAGAGCCAGGGTGGCGGTGACGGTGAGGTCGCCGGTAGCACCTCCCCAGAACTGCGGAATGTGGATTCCGAAGGTACGGTTGATGATTTCCACTACTTCATCGACCGGCAACATTCCGAAGAGATTCGCAAATAGAATGAAGAAAAACGCCGTCCAAAGATAGGGTGTGAATACATCCGACCATTTTCCCAGCATCGGATCGAAGGTTTCCTTTTTCAGAAACACCAGCATGGCTTCGAAAAAGTTGCGGGCACCGGTGGGAACCGGATCAGATTGCAGCTTGCGGGCCATGTATGGAAATATGGCCAGCATCAATCCCGCCGAAAGAAGCAGCATCAGGATGTGGCTGGTGAAATAGGTTTTCTGACCGAATAGATCAAAGAGAGGCTGAGGAAAAATCCTATGTGGTACGGTTCCATTGAGCACATCAACGGCCGTTAAAGGCATCCTGCAAACTTCGGTAAGACAACCGGAGATCATAGCCACTCGAATTACAATTTCCCCTGGGTTAGCTGCGACCCGCCAGAGCCGCCCTCAAACACGCAGGGTTTGAGGTTTTAACCCAATAAACGTGCAGCGTCAAACGCCGATCGCCGCAACCACCATCTCGTGAATCTTCTGTTAAAGGCGCGAATGCTTCATTACCCACGATGAAACAATGCTTTCCCCGATCAGAAGTAGAAAGTAGAACGCAATCAACCACAGGATCAAAACCATCTTGTGGGCGTCCTTAGGCAGTAATAACACCGCCGCCACTCCCCCGATCGCAATGCCAACAAGCCGCGCCATGTTGGCCATTGTTGCGCAGCGGAGTAGCACCAAACCGCCACCCCGAATCATGATCACCATCGGCAATACAGCGAGAACTCCGACGGCGATGCTGATGAGGGCCGCAACGCCCAACTCCAGCGGATGAACCGGTCGGCTGAGTATCACCGCTCCCACCGCCCCGACGACGGCGCCCAGCACCACGAGCACCACCGGACAAAAAAGCAGACTTAATCGCAGGTATGCGGAAGAAAAGACCTTGGTTTCGTTTCCTTGCGCCACGCTGAGAACCTATTTCTTGTCATTCTGCAGGATGGTGCGGATCTGCAGGTAAGCCCCGCCTGCCACACCGACCACAATACCGCCCAATGCACCCATTCCGCCAAGCTTGAATTTTTCATCAAGCCACATTCCAATCAATGCACAAATCAGCACAATACCGAAAAACTCAAATCCCATTCCTGCCAGCCGCCTCCACCCAGTAAATCCCTGCTCTTGGCTTTTTTTTTCGACATGAGCTTCCAACCGCCCCAGTGCTCCCCCACTCGGGGGAATATTACCTGAATCCGATTCCCGCCCCGATTGGGCACCGCTTCCACCGCTGCTTTGCCCGGCACTCTCACTTCCCGACTTTGTACTATTTTTCACAATGTTTGTCAAGTACAACCCCCTTTTTCAGGCGCTCCGACAAACAAGCCTCATTCTCTGCGGATACGATGTTACAGTCCCCCTTTGAGCGGCCGCGACCGACCGGCCGATCGGTCAACAGTCGGGGTTGAAACAGGACGCGTCACCGCCTCCGGAACAGAATCTCGGCTTACATCAGCGCTGGGCGCAGAATCACCCGACGCTGCCGCCTGGCTGATTGAAAGACTGATGCGTTTTTTGCTCCTGTCCACGCTGAGTATCTTCGCTTTAATGCGATTGCCTGCGGACACAGCCTCCCTTGCATGACCGATACGGCGATTGGAAAGCTCAGAAATGTGCACCAAACCCTCCAGCCCGGGTTCGATTTCAACAAACGCGCCGAAATCAACCACGCGGGTGACCACGCCTTCCACCGTCGAACCCACCGGATATCGATCGGGAGCGTCCTGCCACGGATCTGCAATGCGGTAGCGAAGGTCGAGTGAAATACGCTGTTTTTCCGCATCCAGCGACTGCACCATAACCTCAACGGTATCACCCACCTGCACAATTTTTGTTGGATCGCTCACGTGCCCGTGGCTCATGGCGGAAACGTGAATTAATCCCTCGGCTCCCCCCAGATCAACAAAGGCTCCAAAGGGCATAATCCGTGTCACGGTACCGGAGACAATCTGACCGGTGGCCAGACGCGACCATAACTCGGCCCGTTTGACCTCCAATTCCGCCTCGAGCAGCTTGCGGCGGCTTACGATCAGCCGCTTATCGATCCGATCGACCTCCACCACTTCACATTTCATCCGCTCACCGGCAAACAGGGCCAGATCGGCCATAAATTTCACGTCCACCTGACCGGCTGGCATGAAGGCGCGGAGATTATTAATTTTAATCTCCAATCCTCCTTTATTAACGCCGGTAACGTGGCCTTCCACCACATCACCGGGGTGGAGATCATCCCAGCCGCCTTGGTTGACCGATCCCCGACGGGCGAGGAGTACGAGTCCCTCGGCGGCGTTGTAACCGGCGTAAACAAATTCATGTTCTTCGCCGACATGCACGGCGTCTTCCGGTTTATTGATATCCGCCGGGGCGAACTGTTCCAACGGACAAACACCCTGCGACTTTCCGCCCAGATCAACAAATACATTTCCACCACGTATGGCAGCGATAACGCCTCTGCGTATCCGATGATCTCCGCCCTGAGGCTCTGCCCCGCCAGCCGGACGACCGCCGCGCACCGGCCGCGACTGATCCGGCTCAGCAACCGAATCCGCCCCGCTGACCCGGGAGAGCAGATCATCCATGGTTAATCCGGCCATCGCTTCGGTGACGGCCTTATCAATATCGAACGGCTCCACCGTATTGCCGTCATCTGAAGTATGATTGAATATATTTTTATTTGTCATTCCTGTTTTTTCCTTCCACAGCCGGGCGATTGATCAAGCCTTACGCATTGAATCGGGATTGATGTTCCATTTTCGGCACCAGCGTTCATATTCAACCGGAATAAATTCGCTCGGTTTAATCTCGCTGCGGCCGCCCCAGAACACGTTGGTGTAGGACACCTTAATACCGGATTTTTCAAGCTGGGTATCAATCGCTTTTTTGTGTTCCAGCAGAAGTTGCTTATCTCTGCCATGGGCGACACCCATGATGTTGACATTCCCGAAATCCGGCCCACCCTCACGCCAATAAGCGTGTGTCATAATATGAAACCGCCCCACCTGCCGACCGGCATCCAACTCTCTGCCCGGCTCGACGGCCCAGTGATAAAGGGCGTTGTATTGGGTGACTTTTTCTCCGGTGGTCAATGGCTTGACATGCTCCAGAAAAGTTGAAAACCGACCGATGACCCCTTTGGCGGAGAGTTCTCCCGCAATTCGCAGAAAATCTTGCTTTGAAAAACCGGCCTCGGCTGCACGCGGCGACCATAAATCCCGCTGCAGTTCCGCAGCGGTGAATTCCCGCTTGAGCACCACCAGCACCGCCCACTGCTCCGGAGTAAGTTCCACGACATCCGTTGAGGTAACGACGGCAGGCTCATCCGACATGCTGCCGGGCTCAATCTGGCGGCGCCGGACATGCCCGACACCCAGCGTGAAGAGACATTTGGCAGGCATCGTAAGAAAGGTTTCGGCGCCGACAAGCTTGAGCAGTTCCCGGCAATGTCGCTCAATGGAATATCCCTGCGGCACTTTAAGCGTGGTCCAAAGCCGATAGGTTGAACCCGTAGTATTTCCGTCGGTGGACCGAATGACAACATGCCCGGAGAATGGGTCTTCGCGAAACATGAAGTCAAAAGCATCATTGAGCTTTTCCGCCGGTACCTTCCACGCCACCAGCGCCCCATCCGCCAGACTTGTTGCCAGCAGGGTCTGGCGGACGCGGCGAATCACCCCCGCCTGAAGCATGGCTCTGATCCGTGCGATGACGGTATCGGAGTCCACGCCGGATTGCATCGATATTTCCCCGATGGGGTCCGCCGAAAATCCGATAATCCGGTCCTCTGAAATCGCCAATATGCGCGCGTTGATGGGATCAGCTATCGAAATCGGTAACGAATCTGCCAGAGTCTGCGTTTCCATAACGGAAGATTATATCAGAAGATGTGGGACATTCATGCGGCAACTGCGCTTCAGCGATGTCGCTGGGCCAGATGCCGCAGAAGTGCATACGGCATTCGCCACTCGATGATCACTCGGTCTTTTTTGACGCTGAGCTTGAGATGTTCTATCAGCCCTGCGAGAACCATCTGGTGATCTGTGGCATTGGCTCCCGTATTGGCGTGATACGCCATTTTCTTCAGGAGCTTTAACTGGGCGGCCGATCGATTCGCCGCTTTTGCACTGAGCATCTGCAGATAACCATGCATTTCCACCGCCTTGGGCCCCGATACAGCCATCAGATGGACAGCTCTGATCTGCCGCACCTGCGGCGGCACATTCAGTGGATTTTGTGCCGCGTCGATTGCCCTCTGAAGGTGCACGAGCGAAAAATAAAACATCTGCCCGGATTTTCGTCCGTCGAAGAGATGGCTTTTCAGTGAGAGGCTTTTTTTGATCCCAAGATGGGCATCCAGCGAACGTTCAAGAAGTTTCTCGTTCATCGACCCCACGACGATCCCCGGATCGACCACGGCCAGAAAGAGCTTACTCGCGTGTCGGTGCTGTGGAGGACCGAAACTGTTTTGAACCCGGAAAATATTAACTCCATCATACGAATCGCGCGAAGTTGCCGGGTTTTTTCCGAGTTTATCAATGATCGTCTTTGCCGGAACGGTGGTGTCCAGAATAAAGGCTCCCGATCTGGGGCCCTGGGCGGCGCCAAATGCCCACAGGCTGCGAATTTGTTTCGTTGCGTTCACACCCAGCGTCTGCTGAATTTGCTGCTGCATGCGACGGAACCCCGGACGATTTTCAACCGTGACGGCAAAGAAACTGTTTCGCTGCGCTGATACGCCACCCGCGCCATTGAAATTCAGCACCATCAACCATCTTGTTTCTCGCGGCATAAAGGTGACATTTTGCTGGAGCGATGCGATAGCCGACGTTCCCGGCGCAGTCATCGCACTGAAAGCCGGCGAAGCATATCCCACCAACGTACACCCCACCAGCGCGATCACGGCCGAACTTATCAGACGAGATTTCCCCATATTCCGTCTCCTTTCAGACACCATCACATCATAGCAATAAGTAGCGCAAGACACCTGCGGGCCGGTTGCGGGGGTCACGAGGTTGCTCGCACTTTGCAGCGTATACGGCGGTGATTGTGAGACTCTCATTGCGCCTTGAGATCATTGCCTCTATAATCTCCACCTTATTGCAAGGAGCGTCGATTAAGGTAATGAATATAACTTCTGCACGACTCATCGACGGAAAAGCTTATGCCGCAGAAATACGTCAGCGTGTCCGTTCCGGCGTTGAACTGCTCCGAGAGCAGGGTAAGAAGGTAAGTCTGACGGCTGTTTTGGTAGGCGGGGCGGAAGCGGCGCGGGTTTATGCTGCAAATCAGGCGAAAACCTGCGATGAAGTGGGAATTGAGTATCGTCTTCTGGAACTAGCCGGTGACACCGGACAGGAAGAACTGCACCGGCAACTGCATCGGCTGGCTCAAGATCCGTTGGTTACGGGCATCATGCTTCATCTACCGCTGCCACCGACACTCAACGCCCAGCAGGCCCAGTACGCCATTGATGTCATCAAGGATGTGGAGGGAGTAAATCCGGCGAATATCGGCCACCTGCTCTACGGGCACCCAATCATTTCTCCCTGCACGGCATCAGCGGCGGTGGGACTCATCGAGAGCACCGGCGTACCGCTGCGCGGGGCGGAGGCCTGCGTCGTGGGCGCCAGCCGGATCGCCGGCCGTCCGATTTCGCTGCTCCTGACCGAGCGCGGCGCTACCGTAACACTTTGTCATATTGATACACGTGATGTCGCAGCCCACTGCCGCCGGGCGGACATTCTGGTGGTGGCGGTTGGAAAGCCGGGACTGATCGGCGGGAGCGATATCAAACCCGGAGCGGTGATTATTGATGTGGGCATCAACCGTCGGGCGGATGTCGACGCCGAAGGAAACCGGATCAATCGCATTGTGGGCGATGTCGATTTCGACTCCGCCCGCGAGGTTGCCGGCTGGATAACACCCGTTCCCGGCGGTGTGGGCCCGGTTACCGTAGCCATGCTGCTGAGCAACACTCTGCGGGCGGCGCGGCTGGCGCACGGTGTGGATCATATCTGGTAAACGATTACTGAATCTCAAAAGGACGCTCGATCATTAACATGGCTGAAACTCCGCCGGTTCTCCGATTTGAAGATGTACGGTTGGTACGATCCGGGCGCGACATTCTTCACGGTATCACGTGGGACCTGCCTGCCGGCGGCGTGGGCGCGGTGCTTGGCCCCAATGGGAGCGGCAAATCGACCCTGCTCCGCATCGCCACGGGATATCTCTGGCCCACAACCGGTCGATGTTTTTTTAATGGGCAGGAACTCGGCACATTTCCCGTCGCCGAATTGCGGCGGCAGGTCGCCATTGTCGAGGCCTCATCGGTGGTTCCGTTTGCGGCGGAGATGACCGCGCTGGACGTGGTTTGCAGCGGACTGCTGGGCAAATTAACCACCGCGTACGATCACTTCAAAACCGAAGAGATCGACCGGGCGGCGGAACTCGCCGAACTTGTCGGGCTTCATCACCACCTCGATCAGACGTATGAAACGCTCTCGACCGGTGAACGCATGCGGGCGTTGCTGGCACGCGGGCTCATCGGCCACCCGCAACTTTTAATCCTTGACGAGTGCACCAACGGACTGGATATCCCCAGCCGTGAATCGTATCTCGCAACGGTCAACGCCATCTGCGATGCGCCCCATCGACCGGCCATCCTGGTGGTAACGCATTATCCGGAAGAATTGCCTCGAAAAACACACCATATTCTTTTGCTCAACGCCGGCGGCGGGATTCAGGCGGCAGGCGGACCGTCACAAGTTATGACCAGTGAACAATTCAGTGCGGCATTCCAATGGCCGATCACCATCCGGCATCACAGCGGTCGTTATCGCGGCGAAGCAGCTGGCGGGAGTTGGCAGACATCTTAGCAGGAGGCGGTTTTAAGATCGCCATACCGCCGGGGCCACGAATCAATGGATCAGGTTTCTTCGGTCTGTGGATTGGCCAAAACAATGGCGTTTTTGCCCATCGATTTGGCTTTCATCAGTTCTGCATCGGCAACGGCCATCAGATCGTTCAGGCTCTGCGCATCCCATGGAAATGTTGCCAGCCCGCCGGAAATGCTCAACCGCCCGGCGATTGGGCCGCCTTCCGTATTCCACGGGTGCTCAGCGACCGCCTTGCGGAAACGCTGGGCCATGGCAAAGACGGTGCGCGGGTGCTGGCTGTCGGGCTGGCGTTGCGAGCCGTCATCGCCGAATACAACGGCAAATTCATCGCCGCCGATGCGCGCGACCAGGTCGTTACTGCGGGTGCAGCGACGCAGCAGATGAATCACCTCTCGAATGATGGCATCACCGGCAGCATGGCCGAAGTTATCGTTGTAATGTTTGAAATCATCGATATCAAACAGCAGCAGCGATACGCAGAACCTCTTTCGGCGCGCCAGATCAATAATCTCCGGCACCTTCTGCAAAAAGTAGCGACGGTTGTACGCACCGGAGAGTTCATCGGTATCCGCAAGCCTGCGTAGATGTTCGGTCTGTTTTGCTGCTGCAGCAATGGACGATAGCCAAACAGCAGCTTGCCGAAGTTGCTCCACCACCCGCGCACTGTGGCCGGTTGTTTCCAAGGTCAACCACTGACTTGGACGAGATTTTTCTCCGCCGACCTGAGTGGTTGTGGTACCATCAAAAATCGCTGCCATCAACTTGTTAACAGCCGTCGGCTCGGCTTCGGCATCGTGAGATTCGATCCTGAGAATTCCATTCCAGCGAAAATTATTTTGTAATATCTGTAATGCTGCCTGCATGACGCCCGGCTTACCGGCTCGCATCATGTCGAGGATATCGATCTGCGCTTGAAGCGAGATTTTCAAACTGGCAGCATCCGCTCCCGACGATGGTGCTTTCGGCGTGGAACCCGCCGCGGTCGGCAGGCGTTCTATGACCGGGCGTCCGCTCTCGGGCTCGCCTTCGAGGCTTCGCTTGCGGTCCTGCCACCCTTTGCTTTCTTTGGTGGGCTGCCGCTTAAATACTTCCTCCGCGGGCGCGGGTTTGTCTTTGGGATCCTGCGGATCAAAACCGGACACGTCACACCTCTCTCTCGCGTCCCGCTCATCCTGAGACGCCAGTCTCGGTGCACGGGGAGATACAGATTCCTCAGCCACATCCATAAGCCGAATTGAGGAAGGCTTCATCCATGGCCCTCACATGCGCCAGTCGCTGCGTTTGCCAGCACAGTTGCACTTCAAGCAATGGGAATCGCAACGCTTCCAAAACTTTACCGCCGTCAGCAGGCAACTGCCATGTTCCCGGCTGACCTGTCTCTCTAATCTTAATTCAAATTCGACCTACAAGCAAAGATTTTTTTGCAGCCTGAAGAAAATTCAATAACGTCCTTTTTTGTATTTTTTGGATTCAGCCCTTTGTAGTTATGCGTTGTGATTTTTGTCTTGCCGACAACCATGTTTCATCGATGCGTTTATCGATTTAGTCCCAGAAAAACTGCAGTCCGCGAAAGCCTTTACGTCAACCGGCTTGGGGCACTGCAAAATGGCGAGTTGCGTAACGCCGAACGCATTTTCCGGGAATGCTCCCCTACCATAGGGCTCCTGCGTTATGGGCGACGAATATGATTGCAGAGCTGGTACCGATAACAGTTTGAAGTCCGAACTGATTCGCCGGCACCCGCCTCAGCGTCACCTGCGCCGTGATATCCATCCCCCTTCGGTGCATAATGGCACCGTGTGATCTTTATGGTTTTGGTGGATCGAAGGTATGACGAATCGTGTAAAGACTTTAACTGGACTTAAGAGCATCGTCATCAAGATAGGTTCAAATGCGCTAACCCGTCCTGAAGGTGGTTTGGACGAAGGTATCCTCACCAACCTCTGCTCCAATCTGGCCGAACTCATTCAAAATCGCTTTTCCATAACGCTTGTATCAAGCGGCGCCATCAGTACCGGAATGCATGAGCTTGGCCTCCGCGAGCGTCCCAAACGAATGTCAATGCTTCAAGCTGCCGCTGCTGTCGGACAATATGTGCTGATGAGTCATTTTTCGCAGGCACTGCGCCCGTATGATCTTCACGCGGGGCAGATTCTGGTCACCCGCTCCGATTTCGAGGATCGTACTCGATATCTGAATTTGCGAAATTGCATCGACGCCCTTCAGCGAAGCGCAGCTCTACCCATCATCAATGAAAATGACGCCGTCGCAGTGGATGAAATTCGCTTCGGCGATAATGATCTGATCGCAGCCCACGTTACCAATTTAGTCGGCGCCGACCTGCTGATTCTGCTTTCAGTTGTTGACGGACTGCTGGATAAAGACAATCAGGTGCTGAGCGTTGTAGACGCGATGGATGATCAGGTTGCATCGATTGTCCGGCCTGAAAAAAGTTCCCGTGGAACCGGCGGAATGGGAAGTAAACTCATAGCGGCCGGCACCGTCAAAATCGCCGGCAGGCCGGTTCTGATCGCGAACGGTAAAACGCCCAACATCATTCGCAAACTGCTTCAAGGGGAATCAACCGGCACGCTCATCATGCCCGGCAAAAAACGCCTTGCGGCGTGGGATCGCTGGATTATGACTCATCAACCGAGCGGCATCGTCCATGTGGATACCGGAGCGGCGGCCGCCTTGCGGAATGAAAAATCGCTTCTGGCCAAAGGTGTCATCGGGGTGACAGGAATCTTTTCTGCCGGTGACATTGTGGAAATCGTTGAATCGGGATCAGGGGTGCTCGGTCGAGGCAAGATTAAGTTCAGCAGCGAGGAGATGGGCAGGATTAAGGGTCTCGCATCGGCTCAGATCCCGGCAGCATTGCAGAGGGAAAAATCCCCCGAGTGCGTCATCCACAAAGATGATCTGGTTATGTTTTGATTTTCAGTCGCAAAAGTGTCAAGCACGGTCGCCGGTGCAGTTGCGAGATCGGCGACGCATGTGCATGTTTCCCAATTGTCCGCAGGCGCCCATGCGAGCCTGACAGATTGTCGCACGCTGTTTAACCAATATGCCGGCATTTTTAAGAACGGCGGTAAACGCCTCGATTCGATCAGGAGTGGACGCCTCGAAAATCGGTGGGTCCTGCGGATTGTAGGCTATCAGATTAACCGTCACTGGCAGGTCCCGGCACCATTGGACGAGGAGATGTGCATCACGCGGATCATCGTTGATCCCCTTGAGCATGACATATTGAATCAGATATCTGCTGCGCGAGGAGCGGGGTAACTCCAACAGTGTCTGCCTGAGTTTGGCCAGAGGCATCGACCGGTTGAGCGGCATGAGTCTGCTGCGAAGATGATCATCGGCGCTGGTGATGGATATGGCCAATCGTACCGGCGGGATATGTTCCCGGGCAAAACGCCGGAGGCCGTCGATCCGTCCCACGGTCGAAAGGGTAATCGATGCGGGTGCGAAGGCCATCCCTCTGGGTTCCGTAAAAAGCCGAATCGCTTTGAAGACGGCATCGGCATTATCTAACGGCTCTCCCATCCCCATGAATACAATATTTTTAATTGCTGTGTCCGGCCGATTCTCCTTGAGCCAGTGCTGCACGCTGATGACCTGTGCGATGATGTGTGACGCCGAGAGCTGGTGGATAAGCCCCATCCGTCCGGTTTGGCAGAATTCACACCCCATCCGACACCCGATCTGCGATGAAATACAGAGCGTCAACCATTGCCCGCCATGGCGATTCTTCATCGGCAACATGACCGATTCAATTTCCAGCGGCTCGTCCGGGGAATCAGACCCGCCCCACCGTCGGCCGACACAGAAAATGAATTTGGCGGCGTCTCCATCGGGCAGTATGGAGCTGATCGGGAGGCAATTTTCCCGCATTAAATGACTGAAATTGTTCCGATACGCAATGCGTGCAGCGGCAGTATCCAGACGGTGACGCTGCTGGAATTCTTGAAAGGACCATTCCAATTCCGCGGGGAGATTCACCAATTCCATCCCGACGCCGTTGCCAGGACCACTGATGATCGGTGCTGAATTTTCAAGGAGTATTAATGGTATAACGTCGGACATCACACTGATCCTCAAGCTTTATCATGCCGGGCTGCGGAAATTTGATTCTAACGGGCCGCTATACCTTCAGCTTTACCTGATGATCCAATTGACCGGAATATCGCTTGCGAATAGGGGCCACGGTGTAGGTAATAAACTCCTCCACCTGCTGCGGCGAACGTCCGATGAACTTTTCAGCAGCCATTGCCGCCGTGATATCCGCTCCGCGGAATGCCGCGTCCGCTTTCAACCGATCCAGCAGATCGTTGGGTCTGCCAAATTCCTTAACCTGCCGTGCCGCCTCCAT
Source organism: Phycisphaerae bacterium (assembly GCA_049965755.1). Lineage (GTDB taxonomy): Bacteria > Planctomycetota > Phycisphaerae > WQYP01 > WQYP01 > JAJZGD01. Next base: position 20,649 of record JBMFVY010000014.1, read on the forward strand.
GGCATGGGTCCGAATTTTTTCATGCAATTCCTGACGGTCTCCCCCCGCTTTCACCGCCACCATGAGAATATTTTCGGTTGCCATAAACGGTAGTTCGTCATTCAGGCGGCGTTCAATTACGCGGGTATTGACAACAAGGCCCCGGGCGACATGAATCATTAAATCGAGAATCGCATCGCAGGTGAGAAATGCCTCAGGCACGCTGAGCCGCTTGTTGGAAGAATCATCCAATGTGCGTTCAAACATCTGCTGGGCGGCCGTAAACATGGGTTGTGATACGATGCCCATCAGCCAGCGGGCCAGGCCGGTCGCCCTCTCTGAAAGAACCGGATTGCGTTTATAGGCCATCGCCGATGAGCCGACCTGAAATTTTTCAAATGGTTCATCAATTTCCTTAAACGCGGACAGCAGGCGGATATCCTGAGCCATTTTGTGCGCCGCGGCGCCGACCAGCGCCAGACTCGTAATCACCTGCACATCGACGATGCGGGAATAGGTCTGCCCGGAGACGGGATGCACGCGATCAAAGCCCAGTTTGGCCGCAACGGCGTATTCCAATTGCCGCACACGTTCATGATCACCCTCGAAAAGCTCCAGAAACGAAGCCTGCGTCCCCGTGGTCCCCTTGATTCCCCGCAGCATGAGCGTTTCACGCCGAAGCTCGATTTCCCCCAGCGCGAGCACAAAGTCATAGCACCACAATACCGCCCGCTTGCCCAGTGTCGTAGGCTGAGCCGGCTGAAGATGCGTGTAGGCCAGCGTCGGTAAATCCTTCCATTGCATGGCGAATGCCGCCAGGGCGTCAATTAAATTTGCCAGTTTGCGGGTGACGATATCGAGTCCGTCGCGCAACAGGAGAACATCAGTATTGTCGACAATATCCATGGATGTGGCGCCCAGATGCAGAATCGGCTTGGCCAGCGGCGCCGCCTTGGCAAATGTATGCAGGTGGGCCATCACGTCATGGCGCAATTTGGCTTCCTGCCGGGTGGCTTCCTGAAAGTCGATGTCGTCCAGATGCGCACGCATCTCCGCAAGCTGGGCTTCGGTGATGGGGAGTCCGATCTCACGCTGCGCTTCCGCCAATGCCAGCCAGATACGCCGCCAGGTGGAGAATTTGCGCTGGGCGGAAAACACCGCCAGCATCTCCGGAGATGCATTACGAGTCGATAAAGGGCTCTGGTAGGTCTGATGAATATTGATCTCTGTCATATGTCCTCTGTCATTACCTTTCAATCAATCATCCGCAGGTGCGCCCATTCATCTATCGGCAACCACTGCCCCTTGCCGACACGGCGGCTGCCAAAGCCCCGGGAACCTGTTAAGATAAGGGCATGAGACAAACGAGGAAAGGATAAGTATATGCCGAATTTCGATAATGTTAATCCCGGAATGAATGTGGACAATGATTTCAAGGATCAGGCTCGCAGAGAAAAAGACCAGTTGGCGGGCAAGATGGAAAACGCTGCGTCCGCAGATGACGAAACTACGGAAATGCCAAAACCATCATTTGAATTGATCATTCAACAGATGGCCGTACCGGCTTTGATGGCCATGGGGATCATCGAATCGCCCGATGGCCAGCGCAACCGCGACTTGGATGTGGCAAAACTTTACATCGATACGCTCGGAATTCTGGAACAGAAAACCAAGGGCAATCTCACCGCTGACGAGAAGCAGATGCTCGATATGGCACTCTACGAAGTCCGAATGCAATTTGTTAATGCGAGCAAGTGATCGGATATGCTTCGCGCTGATATCTGAGTTATTCAGAGCAACCCAACGTTCGATACAATCGGGCCGTCGGGATTGAGGGGTTTGGCGTCAGATCGAAGTGCCGAGGGCTTTCTATATTATTCACCGACGTCTGAATAGGGTTATATCTACCGTCAGTCTTCGGGTTTTACGGCGCTGACGGAGTAAAACGGCCGGTGCTGTGCAGCATATTTTTTTTCAAAATTGGTACCCACCAGAAAATTACGCCCGACGGATCGCAGAGGTGATTCAAATGGCTCCACAGAAAAATGTCCAAATTCCTGCAGAGTGAGCCGGATATGCGAGAAATACTCCGCATGATCGGTAACGATGTTCAAATGAGCCAAAGGTTTGAGCACCCGAAGCGCCTGCTGAAGAAATGATTGTTGAATGAGTCGCCGTTTATGATGTCGAGTTTTAGGCCATGGATCGGGGAAATAGACGTGCATCGCATCGAGAGTATTATCTGCCATATGAATTCTTATCCACCACATCGCCTCCCCATGAACAATGCGAACGTTTTGGAAACCATGCCGGCGAAATCTGTCTGCTGCATATCGCGCATAGGCGTTGGCCCATTCGATTCCAATAAAGTTTCGATCAGGAAACGCCGCCGCCATTTGCATCAGGAACGCCCCCTTGCCCGATCCTATTTCCAATTCCATGGGTCCGGAGCGAGCGAAAATTTCCTGAGGCGACAGGAACCCCTTTTCATCCGCCACATCAAGAAGGTTAGGGTCCGGGTTCAAGTGTGACTTCAGGGCCATCAACTACCTTTCCGAAAACTGCGATCACTGCTGGGTAACATACTACAACTTTGATTGACGCGTCAGATTCATGACGTCAACCAGAGGCTCCGCGGAGAAATTGCCAAGGTACAAAGAGAACTGGAAAAAATTGCCGCCACGGGGCTGACGAGTGGGGCGCGACAGCCTTTCGGGCGGGCAAAGTGGGAACCCGCACGGTGGCGGCAAAATCAAATATCATGAATCGATGTTCACCCAGCGAGACACTAACCCATGATATCCGTCAGTGATGTCAACGTTGCTGAGCATCGCAGACAGTTATATTCTTGCATACTCCACTGCCAGGATACCCATGGGCATACTGTAGTGGAATCGAGCGTGGTGCGGTGATTTTGATCCATGACTTTCAAGGTAAGTGAATCTCCGGATATTCTCCGAAATTCCGCCAGAAAGTCAGGGTGATTCTTCATCGATCCCCGTCGATATACGAATGGTATGCTATTAGACTAATTTGTCAAGCCGATTTACTTTATTGTCTAAGTTTTTTGGGGGGATATTGGATAAATGTCAATCATCTCATCCGGTCTCATTTTGCATGGTAAGAGACGCACCAGGCTGCAAAGAAGAGGCGACCACCATACACGTCGTTTGACCCTCGCACTGTCAAGCGCTTCGAGCATCGCCGGAATTTAACGCGCTAATTCAACGGCACGGGTTTCCCGCAGCACGGTAATGCGTATCTCACCCGGGAAAGTCAATTCAGACTTAACTCTCTTGGCAATATCGCGGGCGATCAAGCGAGCCGTTGCATCATCGCAGCGATCGGGATCTACAATGACCCGGACCTCCCTGCCAGCCTGAATGGCAAACGCATGACGAACTCCCGGGAAACTGGTGGCAATACCCTCCAATTCCTGCAATCGCTTGATGTAGCGTTCAAGCGATTCGCGTCTGGCACCGGGACGCGCTCCACTGATCGCGTCGGCGGCCATGACAATAGGCGTATATGGAGTCGTTGATGGGATGTCATTGTGATGTCCGCCTATGGCATTAAGCACTGCAGGCGGTTCGCCGAGTTTACGGCAGAATTCCATACCGAGTGCGGGATGGCCCCCCTCCTGATCGTGATCCATCGCCTTCCCGATATCATGCAATAATCCCGCCCGGCGGGCCATCGCGCCATCGAGTCCAAGCTCGTCGGCTATCATCTGCGATAGAAAAGCAACTTCAAGCGAATGTTTAAGAATATTCTGACCATAGCTGGTGCGGTAATGCAACCGACCGAGCATTTCGACGATGCGAGGGTGGATTCCTGAAACGTTGGCCTCGACCACAGCCTTTTTACCCGCTTGTCTGACGTTGTTTTCCATTTCCCTCTGCGTGGCCTGGAGCACCTCTTCAATCCGCGCAGGATGGATTCGTCCATCGGCGATGAGCTTTTCAAGTGTGAGGCGCCCCACCTCGCGACGAATTGGATCAAAACAATTCACCGTAATAATCCCCGGAGTATCATCGATATTGACGTCAACTCCGGTAGCCTGTTCAAAGGCACGAATATTTCGCCCTTCACGGCCTATGATGCGCCCCTTCATGTCATCACTGGGAATGGTTACAGCCTTGGTCGTCCCTTCGCTGGTAACCTCGGCTGCATAGCGCTGCATGGCCTGGAGCATGATGTTGGTGGCTTTTTGCCTAGCCTCATCCTGCGCCTGGAGTTCAATTTTTTCAAGTATCAGGGCCATTTCATGGCGAGCTTCACTCTCCACTTTTTTGAGAAGCAATTCACGCGCATCGGATTCCGTCATGGAACTGATACGCAACAACATGTCCTTTTCACGCGCCAGCACATCCTGGAGTTCCTTTTCCTTTGCTGCGACCTGGCTGGTACGATCTGCGAGCGTTTTCTCAAGTGTCTCCAAATTTCGCTCTTTAGTGGTCAGCACATCAAGTTTCTGGTCGAGAGTATCCTCCCGTTTCAGCAGTCGCTGCTCAATGCGATTGAGTTCTTCACGCGAAGCCTGTAATTCTTTTTCAGCCTCCTGACGATGCTTCGACGATTCATCTCGCGCGGATATCTCAGCTAAGCGTACGAGATCGGCTACCTTGGCCTGAGCTTCAGCAAGTATTTGAGCCGATTGCTCACGGCCACGCCTTAGCGAACGCACGTCGGCCAACTTGAGTATCAGATACGCAATCGCAACACCAACCAGAACTCCCACCACGACCGCTATGACCACGATTGGAAGGTTAAGGGGAGTTGAGGCAAGCAGAACAGGAAAATAGTTATCGGAGGTAACCATGTATGAAAATCCCGATATCAGCGGTGCATATCACGGAGTTTGCCGTGTAACGACCGTAGGCAAAGCATTGCCTGACCGGTTTACGCCGGACAGGGGTTTGCGAGCTTGCCGAACGCAAATTTGACGATACTGGACTAGATTTCAGACTGGTATGTGAAGTCAGACGACCCGAGTTTCTCCATCGCTAATTCCAGACCGGAGTATGTGGGGCTGCGTTCGGTGAGATCGGTGACCAAATTGTCCCCAACGATCCACCTCCGCTGAAAGTGAGTGACGCAGCTTCATGATTTGCATTCAACACCAAGCGACCCACGTGATTTTACCCAAACCTCCGTGCCGAGATATAAAAGCGAGAGACCTTTACCAGTTCATCAATCTATTCGAGGCGTTAAAAGCCCCGATGCCAAAGAAGTTCAAATTAAAGAACTTATCGGCAGCTAATCCAGCCTGTCCAGCCGTGAGATGGCTTCAGAACCACACTCACGTGAACGTTTACCGTCCGACAAGCCGTTTCAACCCAAACTAAATCGTTCCGAGATACCTTCTACGGTGCAGAATTATCAGCCGCCGATACCTAGCAGCGGGCTGCAGGACCGCAATCGATATCTGCCAAACCTACTGAGATGATAACTTTGCGCTAATATTCCGTCAAGTTTACAAAAAAGCCAAGTGCAAACCGTGCATTTTATTTTCCCGTGAGCCGAGGTCTGGATTCTTTTCCAGCGCTCGCGTACTGGAAAAAAGCGCGATAATTCTGGCGGAAGTAGCCGGAACTGAAGGCCTGAGTCGCATTGAGCACCAGACCAAGAAGATTGGCATGGACGGACCTGAGTTGCTCGCGGATACGGGTAACGGTTCCACGAGTTATCATACCGGCACGCAATACCGCAATTACGCCATCAACTCTCGCGGCCAAGTTGATCGAATCGGATACGAAGGTCAGCGGTGCACCATCAAAAATGACCATGTCATACGAGGATTTGAGCTTTTCCAGCAATTCAGGGAAAGCACGGTGTTCAGTGAGCTCGGTCGGAACCCGCTCACGCGAACCGCCGCCAATAAGGAATAGTGTCGGCAGATCCGGCGACTGGACGACTGCATCTTCTAATGATGCATTGCCGGCCAATACATCGGTTAAACCGACTTCCGGAATATTTTTGTATACGGACCTCAAGTTAGGTCGGTAAAAATTTGCATCGACCAGTAAAACACGAAGTTCGCTCAGCGCGATACCAATTGCAAGATTACTGGCAACCGTCGTAGCCCCTCCGCCTGGCGAGAAGCTCGCTACCAGAATGGTTTGCAATGGTTTGTTCGTCACGCATGCGGCGAGCCGACCTCGAATCTGTCGAAATGACTCGGCCGTCATCGATGATGGACTGGTACGAACACTGGTCATGGGACTACCGGAAAGCATCGGGTCATCAGCGTGATCTGGAATAAAGCCCAGGAGGGGCAACCGCATGATGCCCGTGATATCGCGCGGAGTATTGACTTTGGTATTTGTCACTTCAACAAGATATGCGAGGCCCAACGAGAGGAGTAACGACGCAATGACTCCCACAATGAGAAAATGACTGATCAAAGGGAAAGCCCGCCGTTTTGGCTTAACAGCCAGTGAGGTGAGCCGAACGTGAACCATGTCACTGGCGCGATCCAGATTCAGAAGACTCGCCTGCTTGGTAACCTGCGCCAAAAGTTTTTCCGCGTGGCTGAGGGATGATTTGAGAGCCTCATATTTGGTCAGGGCAGATTCCAAGTCGCTGATATTTTGATGCTCAGCCTTGAGCCGTTTTACGGCATCAAGTGCCATCGCCTCTGCGCCAAGCATTTTATTACGGGCTTCTTCCAGCATTTCAACTTTGGCTCTTGCAGTGAGGCGATTTTTCTCACGCTGTATCTGGCGCTGGATGCTTGCCTTGCGGATTTCCAAGGCCCGTGTGCCACCAAAATTTTCACCATAAGACTTACGAGAAACAGCGATAGATTGGCGCACATCCAGCAGTGAAGACGTCAGGTTCAAGAGCGTAGGATTGTCGTCCACCGTGATCTGCATTTTGGGCGAAAGCGTCAGGGTGTTATTAGAAGCCTGTTTCTTAAGGGAAAGATAATCCTGTCTGGCCTGCTCTGCGGCAATTTCTGCATGGATTTTCAGCGCATTAAGGTCAGTCAGTGTCGTGGCCAAGACGGTGCGGCGTTCGATCAGGCCGGGAATGTCATTGGCGATGCGGTATGTTTCCACACTAGCTTCAAGGTCAGCCACCTGCTGTTCAAGTTTTTGTTCGTCCTGATTCACCGCGATGGAATCGCCTTGCAGTCGCTCCACTTCGTTATTATGAACCTGCTGAATGTAAAGATTAGCGATGGCATTGACCAGCGTTCTGGCCTCGGCAGGATTGTGCCACAAAAATGACATGTTGAAGTTATAGGAGTGCGGAATCGGTGAAAGTTGAAGCTGCTTCTTCAATTCACCTGCCGGATCCGATTTATTTGCCGCCCGCCAAGTACTACTCTGAAAGGCAGGCAGCGTAACGACCTGCTCCAGGAATTGAGGGCTACGAATAAAGTTTATTTCACTGTTCATGAGCAGATCGACACCGGAGGACGAAGTCCCCACCAGTTGGCGCTGACCGGATGTCAGGGGATTGTTTGGATGCGGGACAACCTGAAACTGTACGGTTGCCCTGAAGAGTGGATCATACTTCCGAAACGCGAGAAACAAGCCGACCGCAATAAGGATGCCGATCAACGTGCCGATCATGATAAGCCACTTATGCTTACGCAATACCTGCTCAAGCTTTGGGCCCGGAGACGGCGGGGCATCGGCCATTTGATCCGCAGCTAAGGTCATCGCATTCGACTGAGTCATATTTACCCCCAGAGTACCGGCAAATCGCCCAAACTAACCATATCGGCGAATTCAGGCCGTAATATAAGCTGAGTTAAACCTATATGACAAGTTCAACCCAATATGCCAACATTTTTGATCACCCGCCCAAGTGCGCCAAGAAAGCCGAAATCTGCCCGGCAATCGGCGATTTTGCGTCATGAGCCAGTGCTAAACCCTGATTTAAGATCGCACGGGCACGGCTGATTCGCCTATCCGCCGCGAGCACTTTACCGTAGTGAAGATACATGATAGGTGTAGCCCCTTGAAGTGAGATGCACTGGCCGAAGGCCGCTATTGCCCCGGACATATCCCCGGTTTTATATCTTAACCAGCCGAGAGTGTCGAGAACACTCGGGTCGCGGCAGAAGGTGGAGGCCCCAATCTCATCGGCCAAAAGAGAATTCGCCTTTTCTGCCAATTTAACTCCTTCAAACGGTTTTTTCAGCTTCACGCCCAAGGTGTAGGCATAGTTGTTCAATACCTGTGGATCATCAGGCGCCAATTTGACAGCCTTTGCATAAAGATTCGCCGACTGTCGGTAGTGCCCCTCCTGATAGAGTGCTACGGCCGCAGCCGTATAGGCCTGAACTTTTAATACCGGCTCGCTGAGGCCTTTTATGGCTTCATCAGCGTAACTTAAGGCGTCAGAATAATGGGCGTGGTTCAGGTCCAGCTCCGCTTGTGCCAGGTCAATAACGGGAGCGATTTTGGGATGGGTCTTCAACAAGGCGGCTATATCTGAACTCACGACACCTGTATGGTGGCTGACCGACATCGCCTGATCAAACGTTCCCACGGTCTGCAGGAACTCGACGGGCATTTGATCGGTCAATTGGAGAGCTTTCTCAAAAGTCTGAGCTGCTGCATCGCCCTGTCCCAAGGCACTCTGTGCAAGTGCACGTGCGATGTAGAGTCCTGGTACATTCGGATTAACGGCAATGGCCCGCGATGCCACCGAATCAGCCGTTTTGAAGTGTTTGTAATCAACCAAGACCTGCAGATAAGCAACGGTTGCCTGCAGATTTCGATCAGCGGCGACATACGCGGCATGCGCGGATTCTACCGCCCCATCCGGGTTCCCCGTTAAACCATAAAGCCTTGACTGCCATAAGAGCCAATCCGGATTTTTTGGGTCCAGCTTAAGGGCCTGCGTCACAGCATCCTGAAGAAGGTGAACCGGGTCAATTCGTCGCAACATCGCCGCAAATGCCGATTGATCATTTGGCCCTACCGTTTTCAGATCATTTGCAAGCTGATAAAGAAGGTTAAGCAGGGCCGTTCTCGCAGCAGCGTCACCGGGCGCCATGGCCAAGATTTTACGATATTCCAAAACAGCTTCATCGAAGTGGTGGCTGGAAACATACGCCGACGCCAAAGCCGAACGAGCCTGCAGATTGTTTGGATTTTCAGATATGACTCCGAGTAAATCGCTCACGGCAGTTGTGTAGTCAGGATTGGCACCCGACATTTTAAGCAGGGCCTGATCTATAAGAGCATGTGGGTCGCGAGGATTCAGCGCCAACGCGGCATTGATGGCCTTCAACGATGCGTTAAGACGATTTTCCTTCAGATAAGCGTAGCCCTTGAGAACCAGAGCCTGTTCGTCGTGCGGGTTGGCCTGTAGAAGCTGCCGATTCAACATGGATAAGGCAGTTTTTGCGTGCCCCAAACGCACCTGTATTTGGGCAACCCGCAGGATAATCGAACGGTCATGCGGATACTTCTTGAGGATTTCGTTATACAAGTGCATCGACTTTTTCAAGTGGCCGAGGGCGTAATACAAATCGGCGAGGCGCTGATGCACAGCGAGAGCCTCAGCAGGTTCCGCTTTTGCGGCTGATTGGTACATCTGGATGGCGCTCTGGTATATACCCTGCGATTGATAATACCGCGCCAGCAGCATACGTCCTGCAAAAGCCACCTTGCGATTCGCCGCTTCCGCCAGATTGCTATAAACCGCCTCCGCACGACTAAATTCATGATTGTCCACGTATAGCCTGCCAAGCACTGAGGCGAGACGGAGATTGTCCGGGTGCGATCTCAGGGCTTTACGAAGAAGACTGATGGATGATGTCATACGGTGTACACGCACATACAACAATGCGAGGCGAATGATGTTACCGAGGTTATCCGGCTGCGCCTTGAGAATAGCTTCTCGTCGCTGTATTTCGGGTTGAGGATTACCAATGATATCCTGTATCTGATGGTTCCATCGAACCAACTGAATATTCGTCGGATCATAGGCAAGCCCCTGATCTACCAGCGTCTGAGCCTCTTTCAGATGCGGAACCGAAGGGGAATTGAGGTAGTACTGTACGATCGATGTAAGTGCGTCAATCTCATTGGGTTTCTTCTGCAGGGCGGCCTGTAACTGGGCGATCCCCTGTCGCACATTTCCGGTCTCAAGCAGGAGCTTACCATACCCCGCTTGAAGCGTTGCGCTGTCCGGATTTTTACTCATCAGTCGGCGAATAATCTTCAACGCCGCCGAGAAATTTCCCTGGGCTTCCAGCAGATCTGCTCGGAAAAGTCTGCCATTGGCGCCGTCCGCATTTTCCTTTGCCGCCCGTGAAACCAGTTGTGCAGCGCGTTTAAAATTTTTCTGGCTCACCGCAATTTGAAATTCCATCGCAGTTATTTGCGTGTTGTGCGGCGATATTTTACGGGCCGCCGAAAGCTCAGATAGTGCCTTGGCATCATTTTTTATCGCCATGTAGTAGCGAGCCAGCAGCATCAAACGTTTAAGGGGATTTTTAAGTTGTTCGATCGCCGCCAATTCGGCCTGCACATCCGTTTTACCGACAAATTGAATTTCAATCGGAGTAATCAGTGAAGGCACAATCACCCTGGGCATGGGCGAATGGCTGTTCTGCAATTCATGGTTAAGCAGAAGAAACTGCAGATTGTCGGGCTCACTTTTCAAGACGGTAGCGACCATGCTGATCGCCGCCGGCCGATCTTTCATGCCGGCGGCGGCTCCGTAGGCCAGTCGGACAATCTGGGGATCACTGGGATCATGTTTCAGCCAAGGGGCCATCACCCGCTGCGCCTCGGCGTAGTTGCCGCGCATCAGTTCAAAACGTGCCTTGAGCAGCGCCATCGGCTGATTATCGTCGGTATTCATTTTTGCAAAAATACCCGCAAGGCGATGATTATCTCCCAGTTCTCCCAATGCGGTGACCTCAATGAATCTCGCCGTCGGATTTCCAGGATCGGCTATCAGCACAGCTCTGGCGCGTGCCAGCGCGAGGCGCGGATTCTGCTGCACCAGCAGAGCCGCCTGTTTCAGTTCAATCGCCGGTGATTCACCGATTCGATCAGCAATCTCGTTGACGACATGCAGCGCCGAGCCTGACTGTCCAAGTAACCCATAAATCTGGGCCTCGATTTGCTTATCCTGAACCCAGAGCAGTCTATCCGCAGGGTTATTCGGTGACAGATTATTCGCCCCCTTATGTAGCCAGTGCAAGGCGGAGTTGTAACGTCCTTCCACGAAACGCACTTCTCCCTGACGGACGTATACCCACGGAAGATTGGGGTGTGACTGACGAATCGGCCGGAAGATGGTAAGCGCGAGATGAACATACTTGTTTCTCTGCGGTGAACCCAGCGGCAGGCTGGAAGCCATGGCTATATAGGAATCAAAGAGTGCACGATGAATATCTGATTGCACCTGTTTGTTGACCAGTGGAATAATGCCCTCTCCGGGTTTCGGGTGTTTAAGCCCGTCCAGAAAATACTTAATGGCAGCAGGCGTGTCACCAAACTGCAGCATATATTTTCCAGCGACATAATAATTTTGGCCGTTAGAGGGGTCGGAGGCGATGAGCACCTTCAGTTGGTGCCGAATCGCATTGAGATCGGCATGGCGAACCTGGAGCAAGCCAAGATCCGCCAAAGCCACCAGTGGGCTCTTCGGATTTATTTTTCGGGCGGCGAGCAGGTATGCGCCCGCCGTGGGTCGCAGAGATTTTACGGAATAGGAGAGCTTCCACAGGGTCAACCAGGGTTTGAGCCTATTCGGATATTTGGCCAGGTACTGATGGAGAGCGGCGATTCCCTTTTGACGCAAAGCCGCGGCCTGCTTGGATGAAATGATGTGCTCGCTGCGCTCCTGAGCGGCCTCGATAAAATACAATTGCGCCAGTGATTCCCAGCACTTTTCATTTTTGGGATCGATTTTGGCGGCTTTAAGCAGGTATTGTTGCGCTTTCAGATATCGGTGATTGGTCAGGACAATGACTTGCGATTTAGATGCTATTTCAGAGAGTCCACGAAGCCGGAGCGCCTTGGCATCATTGGGATCAACAGCGAGGACGGCATCGGCGGCCTTGAGTACGGCGGACCAGTCTGCGGGCTGGTGAGTAACCTTGGCAACTGCGTCGTACCAACTGAGCATCAGATTCAGGGCTTTGAGATTTTTGGGATCTTTTTCAATTGCCGCCTGCCAGTAGCCTCGTGCCTTGTTGAATCGTGACGGATCAACCGAAGTGGAATGGTAGTAAAGATTGCCAATTTTGATGTAGAGGGAAGTAAGCTTGGGTGAACCGGTATGTGCAAGTACCACAGCAGCTCGCTGGTAGAGATTGATGGCAGTGGTAATGTGACCGGCCTTCAAATTGGCAGCAGCCTGGGCCTCAAGTCGCACAGGATTATTTTCAATTTTATTCACATAGACCCAGATTCCGGCAATAATTGCGATGACAACCAGCAGGAACGACACCAGAAGGACCAGGAATTTAGTATTTACTCTTCGGGCCATGAAAATTTTATCCTATTTATGCGATTGACCATTTTGTTCGTCGGCCTTGTGCGGAAGCACGGCCGGAGCGTTGAGTTTTTTCCAATTCGGCAGACAGTTTTCAATCGCAGGCAGCGCTGCACGGAAAAAACGTTCTATCTGCCTGCGGGCGAATTTTTGTGATGTCGCACCGAGCACATCAATTTCAATCTTTGCGTCATAGCCGTATTTGCTGTGCTTTTGCCAGAACAACTCACTGACCTGTGCGGGATTGGGCACATATTTTCCGTCCACCTGAAATACATAGGCGGTATTCAGATAAAGACCGGAGCCGCCGGTCGCAGCGATCGGCAGGCCGGTGGAATCTGTCTGTGGCAACGCAAATGAGAGAAACCTTACTGTCAAGTTACCCTTTTTACCGTCCGCATGCGGGATATTGTGCAGAGTCAGATAGGAATCCTTCTCCAATACCAGCCCGGCGCCTTCCCAACAGACGTTCGGCACGTGCGGCGAGGCAAAATTGGTGGGATAGTAATTGACGTTAAGGCGGACGACAGCTCCCGGCAGCGATCGTGACATCGGCCGATACCAGTAGCGGCGAATCAGATAGTGCTTGGTACCGAGCACCTGTACGACTTCAGATGACAGTTTCTCGTTCGCCCAAGCTCTTCGCATATGAAACAGGCCGAGCGTTCGCGGCAAAGTGTCAAGCGGCTTCTGGAGAGGGGTCCGAGTTTTCAGGAGAACAAGGTGAAAGGCGGACTCGGCCCAAAGGAGGGCACCATAGCCGACAAAAAATATGACAGCTGCCGTGATAATTGGAAGGTATTTTCTGTTGATGGCTATCATAAAGTGACTCCCGGCGTCGATCCGGATGCCGCTCCGTCGGGAGGAGGTCCTTCCGACACAAAAAGATTGTTTCCAACAACGTCAATCAATTTTGCGATGCCGAGTTGCATGAGGCCGGCGGGAATAAGCATGAGCAGGCCCAAACTCGCGTGGGTACTTCCGCGTGCCCACTCCGGCCCAAGGGTAACAAACATGACACCTGATAGAGCGACCCGCAGCGAATTGGAAACGATGGCTACGGGGAGTGCGCATACGGCAAGGGTAATTTTCTGCCACATGGGGCGATTGGTGATGTATCCCAGTAAAATCGCCAAAGCGAAAAAAGTAGTCAGCAGCCGAATCCCGCTGCATGCTTGCGCGACATTGATGGACTGCCAGTGGGTACCAACCTCCATGTTGATCTGCGTGGCGGTGCGAACGGCGTGAATGCCAAAGAGATTCAATATGGACACCCCAATGGCCGCGGAAAGGACCTGCAATGGACCGGTTAATTTGACATACAGGGTACCGGGCGGGGGAATCATGAATATCATATAAATGGCCGGAAGCCAAAGTATACGCATGTGCTCCCACCCAAGCGTCCAAAGGAGCAGACCGAGAATCACGGCGATCATGGACAATTCTGAGAACTGCAATTGCCCATAGATGGAAAAGATCACCTGGCCAAAAACCGACAGACACAGAATCGCAAGACCTGCGATACTGGGCTTAATTGGCAGACGAATCAGATCTCTCCAGCGAACATAGACAAAAATCAATGCGATGGGAGGAATGAGAAATCCGTCACTGAAATTGGGATTTTTCGACCAGACGGAGATCAGTTCTGTTATCTGAATGCGGAAGAGCAGGTAGTAGCCCAACGCGACTACCGCAGCACAAATCAGAAAATCATTGGGAATCCGAAATCCAGGCTCCGGCCGACTGCGGATTGCCGCGACATAGTCAAATCGCCGGACGGCTGAATTGGGCACGGGATTCATATTTGGTATCCCATGAGCCTCGCTCGACATTGAAAACTCCATCAGCCCGCGTTGTGATCCCAACCCGAACCTATTATCTTACAACCACCCATCAAATCCACACAAATATTCACACCCTTCCCACCCATGAAAGGTAAAGCAAACGGGTTATCGGCACTGCGCAGAGAAATAGCGAGCAAACAACACGGTGTTTCTCTCACTCTGCACGACCCACCAAAGGCCCCAAGGTGAGGCAGGCCGAACCGCATTGCGTTTATTCAAAGTTGCCGATGCGAGGCAATACTTTCCGCGATTACACCCAAATGCATCACCCATCTGCGTTTCAGACGCCTATAACCTCGCCAAAGAGTGGATTGGCCGGATTATCCACCCGACTGAACAATCGTCGGCTGGATGTAGTAATTTCGGTCATAGGTAAAGCCAAAGCCATAAGCCGCGGAGAATCCATTGCGAATAACAGCGATCGGTTCGGCAAAGAAGTCGGTTCCTACGTTAAGGATATCGTTGTTTTTGAGGAAAATGTCCGGTGCCGTTCCATCGAAAATCGCCTGCAGATTCACCTGAATGATCATTTCCTGATTGTGCCCGATCCGGCGAATAAGTTCGCAACGGCGGGGAATGGCTATAGGCCCAAGATTCCCGGCTGCCGCGACTGCCTGTTTGATCGTAATTCGATCACCGGAAATGGTGTACGCACCCGGCCGCGTTACATTCCCCATCATGTAATAAAATTCGGGCTTGACATCCGGCACGTTAATAACGTCGCCGGAATGTATCACGATGTTGTAACGAGGATCTCCTTCGCGAAGTTTTTTAATGTTGATCCGAATGACCTTAACGCGGGGCATCCATGGTTTGGACTTCTGCATTTTCATCGCCGCCGCAAAATTGTAGACCGGTGTTGCTGCAGGCGCCTTTGGTTGGGTGCTTGGCTCGCCGGTTTGCATCTGAGAGCCATTGAGAGCCACCCAATGTCCGTTGAAGTAAACATATCGTGGTTGCGTAGATGGGGAACTTTCACTATTCCCACTGATCGCCGCATTGAGCAATTCCTGTTCTTTCTCCGCCCGAGATTTGGCACTGACGTGCTTCGGCGGATGAGCCAATTGATTGGCGATCGCGCTGAGCATGCTCGATGAGAGTCCCGAAGGAGCCGGATTTGCCGCCGAGGATTTGACAACGGTCGAACTTGCGACGGTCGGCGTCTTAGCTGTCGACTTCGGTTCCTGGCGTATGACATAAAGCCATTTTAACTGCGGCGACATGGACATATCGCCAGCCAAGGCGAGGGCATCAAGCAGACGGAAGTCAGGAGTTGTAATGTTATAGGTCCCGGCGTGCACAACGGATCCGATCAGGGAGAAAACTCTGCGCCGCGCCTCAGTAAGTTCAACATTGACCTGCGGCCCTGGTTGGTGCGGCCCCGGAGGAGCCATCTCGCCGGTGTTGATCAGGGTATTGATGATGCGATGGCGCAATTGCCGCGTCGTTAAGCCGGCGGCATGAACCGTACCAACGAAATCCAGTGTAATATCGCCCTGCGAATTCACCTGCCGCGTCTGTACCGACTCTTGTCCAGGCACTACAAGCTGGAAGACGGAGACGGTAACAACATCGCCCGCTCCGAGACGATAAGGCTTGTGGATGACCTGAAGATCTGCCGGGCTTGGAGGAACGGAGTCCTTCCATGGCTCGCGGGGCGGATCATTGACAGCGAGCGAGTCCAGAATCGGCCATGTAACGGGCGTCACGCGCCCAAATGAGTTGGTTTTATCAAAACGTCCTACTTCGGCCGGGTTAAAAAACGAATTTCGGATGTTGAGATAATCGAGTGGACTATCTCCATGTGAGCATCCTAGCAGCGATATGCAGGCAGCAGACAGAGCCGCAACCCCGAGGCATCTGGAGAAGCGCCGGGAACGACCGCTTTTCACCTGTCGGCCTTCACACGACACATCGTTGGCACGCGGGGGTATAGCAGTTTCAGCCATGCAGTTCACTCCTGAATGATCAAATCCAATTTTCTTCGCCCGTTCTTTAGAGCTCAGATATCTTAACCGGAGTATCCGAAGGTTGTACGACTACGCTCAGATATCTGCCACCTATATTCATCAGCCCACTTGCTCCAACTACCGGGTGATGCCATACGGCTCCGGAACGCTGAATATTCAACAACAAAGGCTGCAAAGTCAAGCATCGCACCCATATACCTGCCATCCGGCGTTTTTTTATCGGCCAATTTCAGGGGTACAGTTAAATGGAATATGAGCAATTGGGTGTATTGATACTGTCTTCCTATGGCGATGGGCCCTTGCCGAACGGTCCCGAATTTGCCATGGGTCTGTTTTCGGACACCTCAAGTTACTACCTGTGGCGGCCATTACGACCTTCAAGTTGGGCTTCTTGGCCTGCACAGTCTTCCTCCGCCCCCCTGCTCCAATTTTGAACCACTTAATTCCGTGCAGAGCGTGCATGCGCTTCAATTCTATTTCTCTCTTCACCACCATGATTTGCTCGCCCCGAAGCCCACGGATATCCTTGAATTCATCTTGGAGTTGTTCATGATAAGGCGGCGCTGCGCCAAACGAACTGATGCATTGATTAAACCTGAATATCGAACACTTTGCTCCATTGTTCTCCTGAGCACCATGGCGACAGCAGCATATGGGGTTATTGACGATCTGATTACCGCTCAGATATCGCCAGCCTACTTTAATCTCGACCACCCATCGTTGGGCATGCCGAGAATATTCCATAGCTCCAATGCTGCCGTGCTGGGAATCTCATGGGGATTGGTGGCATCCGTTCCCATAGGTGTCGGCCTTGGAATCTGGCTTGCCTTGAGTGCACAGTATGGTTCCTGGCCGAGGATCAGTCGGCGGACGGTTGTAATGTCGATCATCGTTATTCTGCTGCTGACGGGACTCTCGGCGTTGGGCGTGGGAGAATGGTCGTATCGTCAGGCACTGGCGCAAGGGCAATCGACGGCGGTCACCGGTGAGATTTGCGTTCTGCGGGTTCATCAAGTGTCTTATCTGATGGGGGTTTCAGCGGCGGTATGCGTGTGCATTAGAATTTTGATACGCCGAAAGCAATTATTCGAACGTACAAAGGTATAAGGCAAAAAGCATTCGACATCGAGCGCGTAAGGCCATACATGATCATGATTCGGACCATGCCGGAGGCAAATGGGTTCAGAGCATATATTCTTTAGCCGCATCCTCGTGAATCTGCCAGCATCGATCGCGTCTACGTTTGTTCTTCTTGGCCAGATAAAGTGCCTCATCCGCCCGCCTGAAAACGGCATCGGGCGATTCGTCTCCTCCCGAATATCTGCTGAGACCGAAACTGCCGGACACACAAAGTTCTGTCCCGCCCGGCAATCGGAATGGGGCTTCCCAGATATGACTGAGCCGATCAAGCAGACTCACGCAATCGACCTCTTTAAGCAGATCTTCGACGACAATGATGAACTCATCCCCGCCAAGGCGAGCGACAAAATCGCATTGCCTGACGGCATTAACAAGTCTCTGGGCGATCTGCGAAAGAATTTCGTCGCCTGAGGCGTGTCCGAAGGAATCGTTAATAATCTTAAAATCATCCACATCAAGCATGACTACGTGAATCGCCCCGCCGGTTCGCTGCACACGTGCCTGCGCCTTGTCAAAGTGCAGATCGAGACCGGTGCGGTTGTACAGGGATGTAAGAGGATCATGCAGTGCCAGCCAAGCCTGCTGGGCCAATTCCTGATCAAGATGCCTCTTGACGTCCATCTGATCCAAAGCCCTATGAAGCAGCTCTGTAATGCGGCCTAACAGCGATATCACTTCGGAATCAAAAAGATTTTCACGTTGTGACACGATCACCAGATGGGCATAGGCTCGGTAGCCTCGCTGGATCGGCGCCGCAGCAGCGGATTTCCACGCCATCCGATTAAACGCCGCCGCCTCGGCTTCGCTGCCGCACCGCTCCAGATTGCCGACGACAAATATTCCATTCTTCTGCTTTTCAAGCAGGCAGTTCAGCAGCAGTTCGGCCGCTGCCGTTGAGTGCATCTCGCGGTGATCTTGTTGCACCCTCGAAGCCACAGGTTTTCGCAGGATACCGCCGCCGTCGGTCACTACAATGAACGCCGCATCAAAAAGCCCTCCATCGGCCAATTTCCGACAGGTTTGATCGAAGAGCCTCTCCTCGTCCTCCGCATTGAGAACGATTTCTCCCTGACTCATAAGGGATTTATAAAGCGAATTGAGGCGTTCGAGCCTGGCACGCAGATCAAACGCGTCCAGTGCCCGGCCCAGAAGTTGAGCACTGGATGTAAGCAGCGCGACGGTATCCTGATCGAAAACATCGCGATCAAAAGCAGTCACGCTCAAGACCCCCCACAGCGAGCCGGATCGCCGGATGGGGAAAGCCGCCCACGCCTTGATGCCCAGTTCCCGTGCAGCCTGATGAAACCCAACGCTCCGGGCATCATGCAGATAATCGTTGCTGAAAAGCACCTTGCCCGAACGCAGCACTTCACGAGACAAGGTGCCGGGATCATCACCGTCCATGGCGGAGTAGAATTTTTCCATTAACTCACGGCTGTGAATCCCCTCCGCGTAGTGATAGCGAATAATCCGATCCTCATCGGGCCATGCCAAGCCTACAAGATCAAATAAACCGGTCTGAACGAGTTGGCGACACGTGCCGCCCATGAGTTCCGCTTCGTTGGATGCCTCCAAGTGGATTTTTTCCTCTTCCACGAGAGCCTGATAGATGCGATTCAATTTTTGGAGAGCCTGATGCCTCTGCTTCGATTCACTGATCAGAGACTGCCGTTCGAGCGCAAAACTCATGGTCGCAATTAAATGCTCAATCAAATGGCGTTTATCATCGGCACTGAAAAACTTCGGCGTTCGGCTGTAAAGGCAGAGAATATAGCTGCCTCCATCGCGTATTGGGACTGCGAGTGATGATTGCCATCCCGTCTGTGAAATGACTTGGCGAGAATCGCTATCCGTCTGCCCCTGTGCCGAGGCGCAACGGATAAAGTCATCCACGACGACCATCTTTCCTGATCGCCAGGCCTGCCCGGTCGCACCAAATCCCGATAAGTCGTCATTGGCCGATATTCGAACGCCGGAGAGATACTCACTCATTCCAACGCCGATCAGGGCATGGTGCTGAAATACACCATCATCGCCCGGTGATCCGAACCATCCTGCATCGACACCAATCTGCTCAACGAGAAAATCAAGTGCCCGCACAAACAATTCATTCGTGGATGCCGCGCCGATAAAAAGTCGGTCCAAAAGTAATAGTTTGGTCATCGGCATCAGCGCCGCACCTTGATTACCGAAAACATCTGGTCCTCTCCATGGCGAATCAGACCCATACGCTGACCGCCATGTGGCGAGCCGCGATACCGTAACGGTCTGGCGGCTGGTCCTTTTCGCCCGTTCGTGTTATCGGTTACGCGTTAATCAAGGCTTCATCGAAAGAGTGCGAGCGTACCAAGATTGCTCTACGGCCTACACCAGAGGGGATGAGTCTGATAAAGATGGACCGAAGCCAAGATAAAATTACGAAATTACGGGAAATTATTTCGCCCCGGGAAACATCTGCTGCATCGATTCATAGCCATCACCGGACTGGGACGAACCCGTCACCGGCGGCATCGATGTCGTCTGAACGGGCGATGAATTATACGAATTACTCGGCATACCACCCATGGGCGTCAATCCGGGCTTCAGGAAAAGATAGTAAAGATGACCGCGGGAGAATTCATAGCCCGCCTGAGTTTGTGCTTCCGGCCCGACCCCCATGTAAATGTCCGCCCGCCCAGCGGCGCGGATTGCCCCCCCGGTGTCCTGATCCAGCAGAAAACCTTGGTAAGGGCTGATCTGCCCCTGAACATCGGGCATATCGGTGGTTACAAAAGTAAGTGCTGCACGCGGGAAGATGCTCTGATACGGGGGTGCGGTGATGGTTTTATCAGTCGCCAGCGTTCGATGCGGCGTTACCTTTACGCCCAAAGACCCCAGAGGCCAATGGGCCGGATCATACACCTTGAGGAAAGCCATGAAATGATTTTTCATGATATCCGCCTCGACCCGATGCGGATGAATTTGGAAATAGGCCTCGATGGCCGGTAATGAAAGCTTTCGTCGACTGATGACCTTTTGCTTCACCAGCAACATTCCCAAGCCGGTGTAGTTACGACCATTGTCGCCCGCATAACCGATCGTCATGACCTGCCCGTTCGTCAGGATCACCTTCGCCGAGCCCTGGATTTCAGCTACATACGCATCAAGTGGATTGGAAAACCACACCAATTCACGCCCGGCCAAAAGATGATCTTCAAGAATCTGTCGGCGGGTCGGGTACGGGGCGTAGCTGCCGTTTGGCAATTTTTCCCCAAGTATCTGCCCCGAAATCGGATTGACTGCAAGATTCAGCGGTTTTTTGTACACCGGGTATCGATATTCGGATGTCTTGAACAATGATCCATAAAGTATTGGGGTGTAGTAACCGGTAAACCAGACATCACTTCGACTGTTGTATCCTTTGGCGATATACACGTCGTAGCGTGTATCAATCAACTGCTGAAAGTGCGCGGCTGAGTGAACGTTTCGAAGCATCCACTTGAAATCGAGCAGCGAATTGACCACCTGCTGATGGGTGATCGGGCCGTCGGGATAAAACTGATGACTACCCGGGGCGGCCATGAACTTCAGCGATCTGTCAATCGCGGTGATGAGCCCCTTCTTATCCATGAATGCAGCCTGCATGTTGGGATACTGTCCGGGCGAGAGTTTGCGCAGGCCCCAAGCACCCACCGGAAGTTCCTTATCAACATTACTTCGCTTAGGGGCGAGGCTGATGATCCGGTTGTTTTGAGTTGAACACCCGGCAAGTAACCCAAAGAGGCCGACAAATACGATCAGGAATTTGAACGATGAGCGCATGGAACGAGTCCTTTCAATCCGCACCGATCCTTCGACCTCAATAGAATAGCGTGGATATTGGCCAAGACCAAGTGATGCCATGCCTTTCCCAGTTTGAAGGGTCGGCCCCATCCACCGCCAGCTCCCCAGATGGGTCTTCAAAACCTATACGCCGGACGCAGGCGGCGGGATCAGGCTGATGCGTCAATCCAGAGGTTGAGGGTCGATACCGATATTTTTTTCGCCGGCGGCTTTTTTTGCCAAGTATTTCTCCACCCAGGTCTGAAAGCTTTTACCCGTTGCGGGATCTTTTCCCGTGAAGGCGATGGATTGAATTTCGCCAAAGGGAACAGCCACACGCTCACCAGTGCCGGCCAGAATCATCCGGCATTTGGATGCCGGCAAATCAGCCGCTTTCTGCCGGTCGAATACGTACCCTTCAAATTTACGGCCGCTCGTACTCACGAGCGTAATATCGCCGCGGTAGTTAAAGGCGCATTCGACAACAGCTTCCAGCATGGCGGGAGAATTAATAGCCGGCGTCCACCCCTCGAGCTGGTCCGGAATGTTTACAGGTACGGATGATGATTGATTCATAAACAGAATTTTGTCCCGATATTCTTACAAAAGGTTGATGGCCAATATTCCGTCAAACGCCGACGCTTTTGTTTTCCATCTGCGGATTTTTCGCACTGACCGTTACCGCTACAAGTTTTTTGTGAAGCGGAACCGGGGGTTCTTTCAAAGCCTCCAACGCCTCTGAACTGGGGTAGCCACCGCCAAAAAGAGTAGCTTTTACGGTTCTGAAAAATCCCGCCATCGAACCGAACGTATCATTGACCGCGCTGGCTTCATAACCGCTGTGCACCATGCAGTTGGCGCACTTGGGATTTCCAGATTCGGTGCCGTAATTCTTCCATTCCGTTGTATCCAGCAATTCTTGAAACGTGTCGACATAACCGTCCTGAAGAAGGTAGCACGGTTTCTGCCAACCGTAGATGTTGTAGGTGGGCATACCCCAAGGGGTACACGCATACTCGCGGCGCCCCATGAGAAATTCAAGGAACAATGGGCTTTGATTGAAACGCCACCGTTTGGACCGATTACTCAGAATCGTGCTGAAGAGTTTGCGGGTTTTGGCGCGGGGCAGGAAATGTTCCTGGTCGGGCGCTTTTTCGTAACTGTAGCCCGGCGAGAGCATCATTCCCTCTACACCCAACGCCATCATCTCATCGAAGAATTGCCTCACACTTACCGGGTCGGCACCATCGAAAAGCGTGGTATTGGTGGTGACACGAAATCCGCGTTTGAGCGCTTCTTTAATACCGTCCACGGCTGTCTGATAAGTGCCCTCACGGCATACGGAAAAATCATGATGCTCCTCCTGCCCGTCCAGATGCACGCTGAAGGTGAGATATTTAGACGGTTTGAAAAGATCAATTTTTTTGGCCAAAAGGAGCGCGTTGGTACACAGATAAATGTACTTCTTGCGGGCGATCAATCCCTCCACAATCTCTTTAATCTGCGGATGCAGCAGCGGCTCGCCCCCGGGAATGCTGACCATCGGAGCCCCACACTCCTCGGCAGCTTTGAAACATTGTTCGGGTGTAAGCTGCATCTTCAAGATATGGGCTGGATACTGAATCTTGCCGCAACCGGCGCAGGCAAGATTGCAGCGGAACAGCGGTTCCAGCATCAGCACCAGTGGATAACGTTTGCGACCTTTGAGCCGCTGACTGATAACGTAGCTCGCCACTGTCCACATCTGCGAAATAGGTACGCCCATGATCCCCTTTCCTGTGCCTTTACCGTTATAAAACCCGGCACGAATATAACCTTATTTAATTCTACACCACAATTCATTGCTTAGCACGCACGCGCCCACTCCCCCCGGCAACAATTTGCCGAAGAGTCGGTTTATGACTACTCTTAACCAGCCATGGGATGTTGGTCATCCTGCTGCGCCATTCGTTGATGATTCGGGGATTCGTGGATACGGTTTGAGTATTTCACATGGAAAATGAGGAAAGCTCGGAATCCATTATCTCGCTGAAGAACATAAGCAAAACCTTCGGCGCCGTTACGGCGCTGGACAATCTTACGACTGAGATCGGAATCGGTGCAACCGGCCTTCTGGGGCCCAACGGATCGGGAAAGACGACCTTAATTCGCACTCTGCTGGGACTCATCAAACCCGATAGCGGCTCCGGCACCGTACTTGGCCTCGATATTCACTCACAACAATTGGATATTCGTCGGCAGATCGGCTTTGCGCCGGAGGACGACACCATCTTCCCCGGCGTCCATGGAATTGAATCGGTCGCTTACGCCGGCGAACTCTGCGGCATGCCACGCAAGGACGCCATGCAGCGCGCTCATGAAGTGTTGGATTACGTCGGTCTCGGTGAGGTGCGGTACCGGAAGGTGGAATCCTATTCTTCCGGCATGAAGCAGCGGTTGAAGCTGGCGGCGGCAATTGTTCATGATCCCAAACTGCTGATCATGGATGAGCCAACGAACGGCATGGACCCCGCCGGGCGCGAACACATACTGAAACTGGCCGGTGATCTGAGTTCCAACAAGCGTATGAGCCTGATATTTTCCAGCCATCTGCTGCCCGATGTCGAAACCGTGTGCCGCCGTATTGTCGTTTTATCCGCCGGCAAATTGCTTATTGAGGGGGATATAAGTGAACTTAAAAAGGTGCATTCCGGCAGTTTCGAACTGCGGTTGAAAGAGCCGCCCGACCCGTTTATCGAGCATATTTCGGCTCGCGGCTGTGCGGTGGAAAAGGTGGGAGAAATACTGCGGGTGGCAGTGCCATCGGGAGAAGGGCCGGAATTGTTATGGCGGCAGGCGTCGGCGGATGGGGTACAGATACGCCATCTTCGTCCGCAACGAAGCACCCTCGAGGAAATATTTCTTGGTGCGGTGGAGCGCCGGTGATGCCAATCGTCGAACAGGGATATCAGCACTGGTCGGGACAACTTTCGGGTCACCGCTGGCGATGGCTGACGGTGGCAAAAGAGGGTATTCGTATTCAGTTTCGCAACCGGTTTCTCCGTTATGTGCTCTTTGCCGCCTGGACACCCGCGTTCATCCTTGTTTGTGCTCTTTCGATCTGGGGATTGGTGGAGCGAAAATCCAAATCGGTTTCCTCCATCATTCAATATCTGCAATTCATGAATCCCCATGTCATCTACAGGCCGCAGTATTACAGCAGTCAGATATGGCAGTTGAGCTACGGCTATTTCATGCATGTTGAACTGATCTTCTCCATGATCCTGGTGCTGGTGGTGGGCCCGGGACTCATCAGTCAGGATCTGCGTGTCAACGCCCTGCCGCTGTATTTTTCGCGGCCGATGCGACGGATTGATTATTTCGTGGGCAAATGGGCGGTCATCGCTTTTTTCATCTCTATGGTGACCATCGTGCCGACGATTGTGGCATACATCTTCGGTGTGCTCTTCAGTCTGAATTGGGCGGGAAGTCTGCGGGAATTGCCAATCACTGCGGCGGCGGTTGCATACGGTTTGATCATCTGCCTCAGCGCGGGCACATTGATGCTGGCGCTTTCTGCATTATCGCGAAACCTCCGGTATGTAGCGCTGATGTGGCTCGGACTCTGGTTTATTACCGGCGTGGTAAGTGATGTCCTCGAAGCCAATCATCATCAGGCACTTCGCAGTGATTATCTTCATCAATTTCCGGTGCATGATGTTCCGATCCTTGGGGCACCGCCCGGTACGCTGGTCCGCAGGAATCCGACGCATCGTCCGGATTTTCTGACGTATCTGTGGCATGCAAAGCACAGCGACTGGCGGGAACTGGTTTCGCTTACGGGAGATCTGTCCCGTGTGGGAGATCACCTCCTGGGTACCAACGACGCATGGCAACGATTGGCAAAACTCGAGCCCAACCGGAGCCGACGCATGTTGCTACTGTAGTGAATTCAAATTATTGTAACTTATAATTGGGTGTTGCGTGTTACCTCGTGGAAAGCGAGGATAACACCGATG
>JBMFVY010000015.1:0-40722 GCA_049965755.1 Phycisphaerae bacterium
TACCTGGACCAAAGACGCCGATACCATCCTGGCAAAGGTCGCCAACTGTAAAGCAGCGTTAGGGACAGTACACTAGGCATGGGAAAAAAGGCAAATCAGACCTTCATGGCTCGACAACTTAATCTGGCTCCCGGAACGGTTTCACGTGCGTTGCGGCACCAGCCGGGAATCAAGCAGGAAACGCGGGATCGCGTATTAAAAGTTGGCTTCTGAGCTGGGATACTCCGTCAAGCCGCGCATGAAGTCCACCCCCAGCGGGGACAAGAACGGCTTTTATCTCGGTGTTCTGGTGCAGTCACCGGAAAGTGCATTCACCCACTCACGCTTTATGGTCGGCCTGAGTGAGGCGGCTGCCGGTATGAATGTCACCCTCATCGTGCACTACGTGCATTTCAATGAGTGCGGCAGCGTTCTCGAGCCGGATAAACAGCCGACGGCCATGCGAGATGGTCGCGTGCGCGGATTGGTCTTGGTGCATCGGTGGCCGGAACATGTCGTTGCCGAACTCTCAAAACAATTCCCGTGCGTATCGATTGTGCATTTTTACCCTTCGCAGAAGCTTGATTTCGTCGGCATGGGTCATCGAGATGGGACGAATCAAATTGCTGAGCATCTTTATTCTCTGGGGCATCGTCGTATCGGCTTTTTCGGTCAATGTGCGGAAATTTCTTGGTCGCGAGGTCGCTATGCGGGATACGTGGAGGCGATGACCAAACTGAATTTACCCGTCGATCCTCATTGGACGATCCCGCTGCCGACAGATTCTTTTGACCACCAGTCACTTCCGCCCGAGGCGGCCGCGGCGGCAGTTGAACAATCCCGTGCCGGGGTAACGGCATGGATGGCGGCGAACGAATGGGCCGGTCAGGTGTTGGTTCAGGCCTTTCGCAGTGCAGGTTTACGTGTGCCGGAGGATGTGTCCGTAACCGGTTTTGATCATTCAGATGCCACCCGCAACCCGGCCATCCGCCTCACGAGTGTCGGGTTATCGCTTACCTCCATCGGTACGGCGGCCATCCGGTGTCTTTATGGCCGCCTGGCAAACCCGGAAGAGCCGTGGCAAAGCATCCTGTTCCGGGTGGAACTTGTGCCCGGAGAATCTACGGGGCCATGCCCCGGTACCCATTAAGCGTAAATCACACGCCGATGATGACCGGGTAAATGGCGCGAGCCCGTCGTGCGCACAACATTTTGCAGGCCAAGTCATGTGCAAAGAATATTTTAGAATATTATCGCTTCACCCCGGCATAGCGGTCGGTTATCATTCGTGTGCGTTTTTAATGCTCGGCTTGTGTCGGTCCACTGACGCCGGACGCGTCCTCCATGGCGACCGGAATTGATGGAGTAACTTGATGGCACAATCAGAAATGACCACGCCCGAATCTTCACCCTCGCGCGCCTTTCGCTGGCGGGGCTACCGTTGGGCCATCTGTGCCGGATTATTTCTGATCACCACCATCAATTACATGGATCGCTTCATGATCTCGCTCATGGAGCCGAATCTCAAAAACAAACTTCATTTCACGCAGATCGATTATGGCCACATCACGGCCGTTTTCAGCGCCACCTATGCCATTGGTTACGCGCTGTGCGGCTGGTTTATGGATGCCATCGGCGTGTGGATCGGCTTTGCCCTGACCGTCATTGTTTTCAGTGGTGCTGAAATCGGGATGGCGGCGGCCACCACCGTCATGGGGTACATGATTATTCAGGGAATCATGGGCATTGCCCAAGGGGCCAACTTTCCCGGCGCCATCAAAGCCGTCGGGAAATGGTTTCCGAAAAAAGAACGTGCCTTTACAACCGGAATTTTCAATGCCGGCACCAGTCTGGGTGTGGTCGCCGCGCCGGTCATTGTCAGCCTCACCGCCGCACGACTCGGCTGGCGATCCGGTTTTGTCACGGCCGGTATCATTGGGCTGGTCTGGGTTGGATGGTGGCTCTGGCGCTACCGGGACCCGGAGAAGAATCCGCGGCTCTCGGCGGATGAATTGGCTTACATTCGCAGCGACGCCCCCGAAAAACCGAACCGTATCCGCTGGATCACGCTTTTGAAGTACAAGCAATCGTGGGCATTCATCATTGCCACGATGCTCACCAGTCCCGTCTGGTGGTTCTGGCTCTTCTGGATTCCCGATTTTTTCAATACCCAACATAAACTTGACATCAAACATATGATCCTGCCCATGGTCATCATCTACGGCATGGCGGACTTGGGCAGCATCGGCGGAGGGTGGCTTTCAAGCTGGTTGATCGCCCGTGGCTGGTCGCTCAAGGCAGGCCGCAAGACCGCGATGCTCGTTTGTGCCCTGATCGTCGTTCCGGTTTTCGCCGCGGCAGGCGTCAGCAACTATCTCGTTGCGACATTCCTGATCGGCATGGCGTGTGCCGGGCACCAGGGCTTTTCCGCCAATCTCTTCACCATGGCGTCGGATACCATGCCGGGTAAGGTCGTCGGGTCGCTGGTGGGGCTTGGCGGTTTTGTGGCGTCGCTCCTGAGCATGTTCATCTCCGCCGCCGTGGGACAATTTCTGCATGTCACACATAACAGCTACATTTTACTCTTCGCCATTGCCAGCTCCGCCTATTTGGTGGCATTGTTGACGATTCAGATTATCAACCCCCGGTGGGAAGCGGCCCATGAAGTGGCGGATAAGGGGCAGCCGATTAACCTCACGGCGTGATGGCTACGGCGTTGACGATCTACCGCAGTTATTGGAGAGCCCGGCCCGGTCATTCATGCCCGCCGCCCGCCATGACAGGCACGGCCCGGCACATCGCCATGCGGAAATAGCAACATCGCAACCGGCTCGACCGAATCATCATCTGGTTGCAGATTAAACGCAGGGTAGGAGCTATAATTCCAGACCATGAGGAGCGTTTAAATCCACGATGAAAATACTTTTGACAACCACCAGTTTTGCCGACACACCCGGCAAACATCATGATGTTCTGACCCGTTCACAGATTGACGTTGTGACCGTGCGGGGGCCGCTCAGCGAGTCCGCCCTGCTGGAATTGTTGCAGCGTCACGGCGGCTTTGATGCGCTGCTCTGCGGCGATGATCAGATCACCGCGCAGGTGATGGATGCCGCTCTGCCGCGCCTGCGGGTGATATCCAAGTACGGCATCGGGCTTGATTCCATCGATGTGGCCGCCGCCACCGCTCGCAAAATACCGGTCCTCTTCACCCCCGGCGTTAATGAAACCACCGTGGCCGAGCACACCATCATGCTGATGATCGGTGTGGCCAAAAATCTGTGGGTGCACGCATCGGCGGTAAAAGCCGGGCAGTGGAAACGGCAGACGGGGAAGGAATTATTTGATAAACATCTCGGCCTCGTCGGCTCGGGACGCATTGCACGCGAAGTCGCCCGCCGAGCCCTTGCCATGGGCATGCACATCGTGAGTTTCGGCCGCTTCTGGCCTCCGGAACTTCTGGAGGAATTTCAAATCCGCCTCTGCGGGTCCGTCGAGGAATTGCTCCCCCTGTGCGACGTTGTATCGCTGCATACCAATCTCACGCCTGAAACTCAGGGGATGATGAACAGCCGCCGCATCGCCATGATGCGCGACGGTGCCATCCTTGTGAACACCGGGCGGGGCGGTCTGATTGTGGAGCAGGATGTGGCCGACGCATGCAGGAGCGGCAAACTCTTCGGCTACGGTGCCGATACGCTGGCCCACGAGCCGATGAAAACCCCGCACCTATTCCAGACCATCGACAACATCCTCTTGACCCCACACGTGGGCAGCCGCACATTTGAAAGTGTCGAGCGACAGGGACTGCGGGCGGCAAATAACACCATCAACTTCCTCACCGGCAACCCCGATTATATTCAGGCGAATAAGTTTTAATGGAGTATGACCCATGACTGCCGCCATTGGCATGGAATCGCAGGAATTCATCGTGCCTGCTCAACTGCACAACCAGGTGGTTTGTGCTGCGTATATCCACCGCGGCTATCAGCCGGACGAGGCGCAAATTGCCGCCCGCTTCAGCGAATTCACGGCCCGGCACGGCATCAAGACGCACAACGCCATCAAGGCACTGCATCTGGATGAGCTTTTCGGTTCTGCCGTGGGCGGGTGCCGGCCGGGCGCCGCCGTCGAGGAATTGCCGTCCCGGTTACCGGCCGTCGCCCGCTGGAATGCCCATCGCAAACTCGGGCAGGCGGTCGCCGACAAAGCGATGGCCCGCGCTATGGAACTCGCGGACAAGTTCGGTATCGGCACCGTCGTGGTGGACAATGCCTTCCATTATCTCTGGGGCGGTGGTTACGTGATCCATGCGGCCCGAAAAGGGTATATCGCCTACACCAACTGTACCGCGTCGCTGGCGGAAGTGGTGCCCTTCGGCGGTAAATTCCCCACCCTCGGCACCAATCCTCATTCGTGGGCATTTCCGACTATGGAAGCCGTGGGCTTTCCGGTGTGTATTGACTGGGCCACCAGCACCGTCGCCATGGGTCGGGTGCAACAGTTCGCCCGAGAAAAAAAGCCGCTCGGCGCGGGGTGGGCCGTAGACGCTGAAGGAAAGGAAACCACCGATCCGACCCGCGTTGCCGCTCTCTTACCATTTGCCGGCCATAAAGGGTACGGTCTCTCGCTGATGGACGAACTCACGGCCGCATTCATCGGCGGTTCTCTGCCGACCATTCGGAGCCGTCCGACGCAGGGCGATCCGGCGGAAAAACATACCTGCTGCTTCTATTTTCAGTGCGTCCGGCCCGAGGCCATGGCCTGCGACGATTTTGCCATGGGCCGCACCATGATGCAGAATGTCAGGGCCGTGCTGGAGGATATTCGCGGCCACGGCAATGAGCATGTGCTGCTGCCCGGAGAACCGGAAGCCCGTGCCTGGGCACGATCGGAAAAGCTCGGCGGGCTGCTGTTTACTGCCGCCGAGGTCGAGGCTCTGGCCGCGATTGCCGCCGACGCTGGCGAACCGTTTGATCGCAGTTCCATCAGACCTGTATTGGAGAAATAATGTCGTACGCACCTTTGGATGTAAAAGATAAAATCGTGGTGGTTACCGGCGGAACCAGCGGCCTGGGAAGGGCCGTGGCTCTGGGCTTTGCGCAGGCCGGGGCGTGTGTCGTGGCGGCATCTTCCAATGCCGATAAAGTCGCCGCCATGGATAAAGAACTCTCAGCCCTCGGCTCTCGGCATCATACCGGGCCGCTGGATGTGACCGACCCGCAGGCCGTGGAGGATTTTCTCCGGCAGGTGGCGGCGAAATTCGGCCGCATCGACGCGCTGGTGCACGCAGCCGGCATCATGAAACGTTGCCCGGCCGCCGATCTTTCCATCGCTGATTTTGAACGTGTTCTGAAGGTCAATCTCACCGGCAATTTCATCGTGGCCCAGGCGGTCGGCCGAATCATGCTCGCCCAGGCGCCCGACAAACTCGGTATCCGCGGCTCCATCACCAACATCGCCTCGCTTTCATCCTTCGTATCATTTTCGGAAGTCATCGCCTATTCGGTTTCTAAAGCCGGCGTTAACGGAATCACCCGCGGCCTGGCCAACGAGTGGACGCCTCACGGTGTGCGCGTCAACGCCATCGCACCGGGCGTCTTTCCGACCGAGCTCAATCGCCCCCTGATCGACGGCACACCGCGCGGACAATGGATCAAGGCCCATACACCGGCGGGGCGTTTCGGTAATGCAGATGAAATTGTCGGTCTCGCGATTTACCTTGCCAGCGATGCGGCCAGCTTTACCAGCGGCCAAACCATTGCCGTCGACGGCGGCTTCCTCGCCAAGGGTGTGTAGTGGCCGAGTAATAAAATCGCCGCCAAACGCAGGCTTTGCATCTCCCGCATCGTCCGATAACGTGTTTTACACTTTTGGTATCGGGAGGCCGAAAAGCAGTTTCTGCGAAGCCCTTGGCTGCCGAAGTATTCCGGTGCCCTCGTGGCGAGTTGGAATGCGGTCTATGCCACCGACTTATTGTCGTACCGTCGGCCCAATAGGCAACATTTTTGTGTTCCTTGACATATAATGCCGATAGGCTGTTGAGGTGCCGACGAAGTGGTACGCTCAGGTGCGTGTAGTCGGCGGCGAGGCCTGCTGCTGTGATGCCTGATCAGGTTTCTGACGGGCGGCAAGCAGCGTGAGTTCCGGATAGGGTGTCGGAATCCGGAATGACGCCAAAATGGCGCCATTGATTTGCTGGTGATCATTAGGTGGAGGAGGCGCGGATGCCTCCGAAAATTTTAGTCGTTGAAGATTATCCCGATCTGGGTGAGTTGCTCTGTCAGATTCTGCAGCGAGGCGGAATGACGCCCACACTCTCTCCCGGTGGAGCGGAAGCGTTGCGCATGGCGGCATCCATGTGTCCCGATGCCGTTCTGCTTGATCTGATGCTGCCCGATATCGGCGGTCTTGATGTATGCAGCCGCCTGAAATCGGATCTCGCCACCGCCAATATCCCCATCCTTTTTGTAACCTGCGCCGAAAATGAAAACTGTTTCCGCGATTGTTTCCGCTTCGGGGCATACGACGTTCTGCGGAAACCGTACAACGCTCAGAAAGTTGTCCAGACCGTTTTCGCGGCCATGGAGTGGGCCCGCAGTCAGAAAATGGCGCCCCGTACCGGTGAATTTCAACTCGATCCGGAGGAACCCAAAACCGCGGCGCGAGGCATTGAGGAAATGTTTGCGCGGATGAGTCAATCACCGCAACTCTACGCTCGATTGCATGAGCCGATGGTTAAAGCCCTCGGCTCCTTTTTTTATCCCCAGGATGCGGCGGCCGCCGGCATCCCGCGTCGGGTGGATATTTCATATCGCATCGAGACACGCTCTCAGAACAATGAACCTGATCTGACGCTCCATTTTCACTGGACTCCTGCCGAAACGTCTTCCAGCCGGTCGTGGTTCAGCTTCTGGAAAAAGGAAGATGCCGCTCCGGCGTGGCTCAATGACATCCGGAAAATCCCCGGCGCCCATATCGAATCGGTTGAAAATGGGGATGTGGAAATCAATTTTTCCCGGCCGGAGGACTTTCCCACCGATGGCGTTGTGCCGCCGCCCGCGAAAGTGACAGATCACGCCCCCCAAACTTAATTTTAATGGCAACGTCTGCGACGGAAGGAACCCCATGCGTATCGGCGTACCCCGGGAAATTAAGGCGGACGAATACCGCGTTGCACTCCTTCCCGCGGGAGTTGCCCAGCTCAAACGGCAGGGACATGAGGTTTTGATTGAAACCCGCGCCGGTGTGGGCAGCGGTCTGAGCGATGCGGACTATGCCGCCGCCGGTGCGAAAATTGTCGACACCGCCGACCTCGTCTGGCACAACAGCGACATGGTGGTGAAAGTGAAAGAACCGCAGCCCGCAGAGTGGGGCTATTTCCGCCAAGGCCTGCGGGTGATGACCTATTTTCATTTCGCCGCCGAGCGATCGCTTGCCGACGCGTGCATCCGATCGGGCATTATCGCCATCGCTTACGAAACCATTCGCGATGCGCAGGGCACGCTCCCCTGCCTGACACCGATGAGCGAAATCGCGGGAAAAATGTCCATTCAGGAAGGTGCCAAATATCTGGAACGCCCGATGATGGGGCGGGGAATATTGCTCGGCGGGGTAACGGGTGTCATGCCGGCCCACGTGGTGATCCTCGGTGCAGGCACGGTCGGTCATAATGCCGCCCGCGTTGCGGCCGGGCTCGGGGCGCAGGTGACACTGATGGATGTTAACCTCAATCGCCTCCGTTACATGGCCGATGTCATGCCGTCCAACGTCACCACGCTTTACAGCGATGAGCAGACGCTTCGCTGGGCGCTCAAATCCGCTGATCTGGTTGTCGGTGCGGTGCTGATTCCCGGTGCCCGGGCTCCGCGTCTGGTATCGCGCTCGGCTCTGGCCGATATGCAGGCCGGCAGCGTACTGGTGGATGTGGCCATCGATCAGGGGGGATGCTTTGAAACGTCCCGCCCGACCACGCATCAGTCTCCCGTCTATATCGTCGATGATGTGGTGCATTATTGTGTTACCAACATGCCCGGGGCGGTAGGGCGCACCAGCACCTTTGCTTTGTGCAACGCCACCATCGAATATGTCGCGGCGGCGGCGGAGATTGCCGATTCATCCGCTTTCATGCAAAATCCACGTATCGCGTCGGGAGTCAATATGATCGACGGACGCGTTGTGCACCCGGCGGTTGCTGCGGCGCTGGCGCCCGTCTGATCGTGCCGACTCGCCCGGGGGCGTGTATTTGCCGACCGCACCCCAAAGACGCATAATCGGCAGGGGATGTTTATGAAAGGACGGCCGTCATATGGAATTTCTGAAATTATTAACTGAAACCCCGGGAGTACCCGGCCGCGAGGAACTCGTTCGGTCCGTTATCCTCCGTGAGATTGAAGGGGTATTTGATGAGGTGACGGTCGATCCGCTCGGCTCTCTGATCTGCACCAAAAAAGCCTCCACCGGAAAAGCTCCGACCGCCCGTGTCATGCTCGCCGCCCATATGGATCAGATCGGATTCTATGTCCGGCACATCGATGACCACGGTTTTATCCGGATTCATAATGTCGGCGGGTTTGATCCCCGCAATCTCACCGCCCAGAAAGTCCGCATCGGCGGCAAGAAGGAAATATTCGGCGTCTTGAACCCCGCCGGCAAGCCCGTCCACATTGCAACCGAGGACGACCGGAAAAAGCAGTATCAGATTTCAGACTTTTTCATTGATACCGGCATGGGGGCAAAAAAAGTACGCGAACTGGTACGCGTCGGCGATCCGGTCACGCTCGTGAGAGATTTCAGTGAACTGGGGAATTTCGTCGCCGGCCAGGCGATGGACAACCGCGCCGCCGTCTGGGTGGCGGTACGGGCCATGCAGCGGGTGAAAAAATCCCCTTATGACATCCATGCTGTCTTTACGGTGCAGGAGGAAGTGGGCCTGCGCGGCGCCGGGCCGGCAACCTTCGGCCTGGACCCGGAAATCTGTATCGCCCTGGATACCACGCTGGCATGCGATACGCCGGGCATTCCGCCTGAGCACGCTATCACACAGGCCGGCGGCGGGGTAGGCATCAAGGTGATGGACGGCGCATCCATCAGCGACCGCTCGCTGCTGGATCAGTTTGTCCTTACCGCCGAGAAGAAAAAAATCCCGTATCAGCTTGAACTCCTTCCCGCGGGCGGCACCGATGCCGGTGCCATGCAGCGCAGCCGTTCCGGTATCCGCACCATCACGCTCAGCGTGCCGACACGCTACATCCATACCGTCAATGAAATGGTGCACCGCGATGATCTCCATGCCGCACGGGACCTGCTCGCGGCGTGGCTCAGCGGTTGATCATAGCGCGGGCTACGACGATCAATCGGAGGAATGGTGGGCCGGCGGCGGCGGTAATATCTGTTTTGAGGCGACGACTATGGAACCATTCACTTTTAATCAGGATGTCTGCCGCAATCTCGACAAAGCCCGAAATCTGGAGTGGCTCTGCACCAACGGCTTGGGCGGCTATGCCTCGGGAACCATCGCAGGTATTCATTCCCGCAAATATCACGGCTATCTGGTCGCATCCCTCCGCCCGCCCATCGATCGCTATGTTCTCTGGTCGCGGGTGGAAGATCGCATCATCATCGGTGAAAAAGGGTATGCCCTTTCCACCAACGAATTTCCCGGCGCCATTGAACCCACCGGCTACCGCAATCTCGCCGGCTTTACCCAGTCCGCCGGCCCCGTATGGGATTATCGGTGCGGTGACGTGCTGGTACGCAAAACGCTCATCATGCCCTGGCAGCAGCAGACCGCCGTCCTGCGCTATGAACTCATTGAACCTCCCGCCCGCCGGCAGGAAATCCGTCTCATGGTGCTCAACATGCTCTCGGGCCGACATTTTCATGCCACCACCACCGCGGAAAACCGCCTGAATTGGACCCCCCTCGACGGCGGCAGCGACGGGCAGAAGATCGGATTTCATGCAGTCGGGTGTCCGTTTGAAATTCACTTTTCACATAACGCCGCCGATTTCCACGATGGTCCCTGCTGGTGGTACAACTTTGTCCTCTCGCGGGAGATGGAGCGCGGCTATCCCGACCGCGACGATCTCTGGACACCCGGCGCTCTGGAGTTTCTACTCAAACCCGGTCGCCCGGCCTTCATCATCGGCTCCATCCGGCCGATTGATCCCGTTGAACATTCGTCGCTGGTGCTCAAGGAGCAGGCCCGCCGGGAGCAGATCACTGCCGCACCTGCGGTCGATGAACCGTATCAGGATATTCTCGAGCATCTCTTTGCCGCCGCCGATCAGTTTGTCGTCCGCCGCGCCACTGATAAAAAGCAGAATCAGAAAATGTCCGTCATCGCCGGCTACCCGTGGTTTGAAGACTGGGGACGCGACACCTTCATCAGCCTTCCGGGCCTCACGCTGGTTCCCAATCGGGCTGATGCCGCTCGCGATATCCTCGCCGTGTTTGCCGATCACATCCAGAACGGATTGGTCCCCAACCGCTTTCCCGATGATGCCGATCAGCCCGATTACAACACTGTCGATGCTTCGCTCTGGTTTATTCAGGCCGCGTTTCAATACTGGCGCTACACCGGCGACGCCGCCTTTCTGACCGATTATCTCTACGGCCCCATGAGTCAGATTGTTGAACGCTATCAGCATGGAACTTCCTTCGGCATTCACATGGATACCGACGGGCTCATAAGTTGCGGGGTTCCGGGTGCCAACCTCACCTGGATGGATGCCAAGATCGGCGATTATGTCGTCACGCCCCGCTACGGAAAGCCGGTCGAAATCTCCGGCCTCTGGTATAACGCCGTGCGTATTATGGAAATATTGGCTACCCGCCGTAAAGACGCCCCGCGGGCCGCCGAGATGCACCGCATCGCCCGCCTCATTGAGGAAAATTTTCCCCGCAAGTTCCGGCTTTCAAAAGCGGGCTATTACGCCGATGTGCTCAACCCCGGCGATGAACCCGACGGCCTGCTGCGGCCCAATCAGCTTATCGCCGCATCGCTCCCGTTTTCTCCCGTCCCCCGTGATCATCTCACCTCGATGGTGGATATCGCACGGGCCAAACTCCTCACCCCCATGGGCCTGCGAACCCTCGCCCCCGGCAGCCCCGGTTACTGCGGCCGCTATCAGGGAGATCAGACCTCACGCGATCATGCCTACCACCAGGGAACCGCATGGCCCTGGCTGATCGGCCCCTTCGTCTCCGCCTTTGCCCGCGCCTATCCGCAGTCATCGGCTGACGAACGCATGGCCTTCATCCGTCCGCTCTTTGACCGCATGGCCGTCTACGGCATCGGCTCTCTGGCGGAAATTGCCGACGGTGATCCGCCGCACCAACCCCGCGGCTGCATTGCTCAGGCATGGTCGGTGGCGGAGGTGCTCCGCGTCCTCTGGGAGGACATTTTGCAGAAAGCACCCCCTATTCCCGGCGTGTAACAGCGGGGGGCCGTTTGTGATAAAATGCTTTCATGGGCAAAAATCCCACCCAATTTGACCTCTCAGGCCTCACCGATGACAAGGCTTTGGCCATTGCCGCCTATGGGGAGGCCGTAGCCGCCTACCGCTACATCGTCTTGGGTGAAAAGTCACATACGGAAGATCTCAAGGCCGCATTTCAGCAAATGGTGCAGACCGAATATAACCAGCGCGACACCCTGCAAAAACTCCTCCACGAACTTTTTCCCTCCGCCTGTTTTTATCTCACCAGCCGCGACAAGGCCATGGTGTGTGTCGGCCCGCGCCTGCTCGATGCCCGCGATGACGCCCGCTTTGATGAGGCGATGCGCCTCACCATCGCCAGCGAAAAGCGATCCATCAGCTTTTATAACCGTTATCTCCCAATCGCCCACGATCAACGCGTGGCCAGTACCTTCAGCCAGTTCGCCGCGGACGGGCTCCTGCGCGTCCGCGATTTGCGGCGGCTCTTTCAATCTGTCGGCAAACAGATCAACGAATCGTGTCCCATCATTCCGCGCTGAATGCGGGATCGCGGGAAAAAAAGGGAATTCTGCGGCCGCCGGCAGCTCAGTGCGCCGGCCTGTCGGCGGGATGCCCGGCGGCGTAGCACAGCAGATTGCGGGCCAACTTGACGGCATAGCCGGGCGCGTAACCGCTGATTCCCCAGGTATTGGTACCCAGCAGGCCGCTGGTGAGATTGCAGGGAGAAAAGATAATCACCCAGCGCCCATGAACTTTCACGCCGTCCAGGTGGGCGTAATGATGCATCCCGTGCCGCTGAATGTAATATTTACGATATTCCGCGTGCATGGCCCGGACACCACCGGGCATTTTCCCTGTATAGAGCGAAATATGAAATGGCAGCGGCTCAAGAGGGTGATGCGGAAAGAGTTTTTCGCAGAGCGTATCAAATGAAATCGTGAACTCACGGGTGGAACTGCCCGCATCGGCAAAAAGCAGGCCGCCATGCTGCAGATATGATTTCAGGGCCGCCGTTTCGTCACTGCTGAGCGTAAAACTGCCCGTACCGGTCATCAGCGCCAGATTCACGCTCGCATCGGCCTTGCCTACGGTGCCGGTGGCGGCTGCCAGAGATGTGATCGGCTCTACCGAGAGCTTCACCCGGGTGGCGGCCTCCTGTCGTGCCAGTCGCGCCATGCGCGTCCAGGCACCGGGCTCCGGATTGAAATTGCCATGGTATTTTAATATCGCTGCCGAGACCGTCCGCATCGGTTGGGCATCGCTGCGCGGAACATACAACGAATCCAGCCGGTCAGAAAGCAGGCCGCGGCCGGTGGCGTACAGGTACAGATTGGTCGCCAGATTCCACGGGGTTTTATTGGTAAATCGCCGCTGCTGCCATGTCCGGCCCAGATCCGCCGGGCTGATGATCCACAGATACCGAATGCCGTTGGAAATCGCAATCCAGCGGGGGTTAAATGCGGTGTGGTACCAGCTCTGCATCTTGTAGAGCATGTTCTTGGGACCGAGTTTGCGTGCCGGATACTCTCGGCCGCAGACTTCCTCACCCAGCTTCATCATGGATTGGCGAAACGCGGCGGAATAGTCATTGCAGTTGCAGAAAACCATGCCACCGGCGTGTACGTAATGCCGCAGGCGGGCGATCTGCATTTTGGTGAAGTTCACCGGATGCGAGCCGGTAATCAGCAGGATGGGGGAATCCAGCCACGTTCGTGACGGCGTATCAATATTCACCACCTGCCAGTTCAGCGGGGCATCAAACGCACGTGTCATCCATGAAGTAACGTTGGCCGCGTCACGCGGGCGGCGGTTCCACGTGCCGAAATAGCCGCTGCTGTACTGCAATTTATTAAATACGACCGGATTAAGCCCCCGATCCAGAATCAGCAGTGCATAGGCCGTGCCGATGACCGGCTCGCGGTACGGTCCGGTACCGCTGTCGCCGCTGCGCTCATTCCAGCGAAGGGCCCGAAACATCGGATACCAACTGCCGTTCTTATTCTGGCGGTGCACCAGATCGGATGCAAAAGCGTCATACCAGTTCACGTGGCCGAAATATTGCAGCCCGGTCGCCAGACCGACGCGCTCATAGCCGTAAAGTTCATACAGGTCTTTCGCTTTCGGATTGATGTGCTTATCGATCCAGCGCATCGCCCGCACAACGCTCATATCTTTCTGATCCACACCCGGAGCACGTGCCTTGAGATATTCATCCGCAATCAGCAGGCTGGCGATCCCGGCGGGTGTCATCGTCTCGGGCCGGCTGGGGCGGCCGTGCGGACGACCACGAAAACCCCAATATCCCCAGGTCCCGTTGAGATACTGCGTCGCATGCCAGTGCCGGGCTGCCGTAAACCAATAACGTTGCGGCAAGTGCACGCCCGCATGCGCAGCCGCCCATTGCCCCAACACGCCGTACTGTGTGTTCGAATTGTCCCAATGGCCGGGCGATCTCTGGTGCGGCGGATTTAATCCCGGTGTCCATCGGTACGTGTAGCCCCCATCGCGGTGCATGGCGTTGTTCAGGTAGCGGCTGTCCCATTCCAGCGCCTTAAAATAGGCGGGCTTGCGATAATTCGGCAGTAATGCCAGCGCATTGGCCTGAAATGATGCCGCGTAGGTCGACTGCGTTCGCATCGCCGCAACATATTTGATCGCCCGGGCCATGGCGGGATCAAATATGGACAGCCGACGCAGGTGCAGACTGGAACTCACATCAATCAACGCTTCCGTCACCAAAGCGGTCTCGCCGCCACGGGTGAATTGATTCATTCCCAGATCATAAGACTCCCAAAGATGCCTGGGCTTCTCTTTGGAGAGCAGATACGTAACGCCCCGCCTGATGGCGCGGATCACCTGCCGGCTGGTTACCGCACCGGCCGGTCCTACCGGTAGAAAGCCGACCAGCAGCGATGCAAGCATCGCCGTTACCATCAGTCGTTTATGTCTGTGTTGTATCAACCCACCCACCTTTCGGACTGACCGGTACTCCGGGACGGTGCAAAGTTATCCGTTATTCTTCGCCAAAACGACCGTTGACAAGCTGTTCCAGCGCGTCGAGGGCATTTTGTGCATCCTCACCGTCGGCCTCAATGCGCAGGCCGGTCCCCTCCGTCGCCGCCAGCATCATCATGTGCATGATGCT
Source organism: Phycisphaerae bacterium (assembly GCA_049965755.1). Classification (GTDB taxonomy): domain Bacteria; phylum Planctomycetota; class Phycisphaerae; order WQYP01; family WQYP01; genus JAJZGD01. The sequence goes on from JBMFVY010000015.1 coordinate 14,569, forward strand.
TTTGCCGTCCACGCACTGATCTCCCTTCCAGACGCGAATATGACTGCGATACTGATTGGCCACATCCACAAATTGCATGGCGGGTCGGGCGTGCAAACCCAACTTATTGCATATGACGATCTGTCTTTCCATAGTGGCCATGCTGTTTCCAAAATCTGTCGTGGGAGCAGTTTCATCCCGTCTCTTCGCCGCATCGAATGCCGGAGGCTTTGAACCGTCGCTCCGGTGCGGATGTCCGTCGGCTCATCGGCCGAGCGTGTTATGGTCGGCTTCGTCGATCAACTCCGCAATCTGTTTTTCCGTCGTGGCCTGGCGTAAAAACCGGCGGAAGGTGTCCATCTGCAGATGGCGGAAGATATTCTCCATGGCGTGCAGATGTCCGTCGGGGCTTTCGGGCGGTGAAAGCAGGAGTACCACACTGTATACCGGTGCCTGATCCAAGGCCGCAAAATCCACGCCCACACTGCTTCGCCCGATGGCGCCGACACGCTTTTTAATCGCAGGGTGTTTCACATGCGGCACCGCGACTCCCTTGCCGAAGCCGGTGCTTCCATGCTTCTCGCGGTCGATCACCGCCTTGGCGATTACATCGGCATCGGCGGGATTGATCGCCTTGACCGTCGCCAACGCCTCAATCAACTCACGAATCACTTGATCGCGCGTATTCCCCTTGAGCTCGGCAATAATCGCCTCTTTTACAATAAAATCGCTGAGTTTCATCGCTTGAATCCTAAAAACAACTCGGCAACCATGCCAACTTATTTTAATTTCGCCGGACCCGGCCGCGATCCATCTGCCGCCCGAGCACCCCACACCACACCCGCTTACGACGGATGTTTGCGATTGCGGAATTTATCCTTATGTTCGGTCAATTGACGTTCCAGTTTATGCGACGCCATATCGATGCACGCGTGAAGGTCCTCCCCCTCCACCGTCCCGACGAACATATTGCGGTGCTCGGCGTTGACAATCATTTCCACACGCATGCCTTTGCCGCTGCTGCCATCGAGAATGACTTCAATTTCCTTGATCAGATCATAATATTTGAGAAGTTTTCGGGCTTTTTCCTCCGCATGACTTTTGATGGTGGGAGTTACGTCAAGATGTCGGCCTGTTACAGTAATGATCACCCATTTGCCTCCGTGGAGTAAAAATTTACCTCAGTACGCCTCGCCGCCGGGACACAAAATGACGCCAGGCCGTCGAACGCACCGCCATACGCCGCCATAGTTTACCACGGACGCCGCAATATGAAATATTCTCCTTCAAAGCCGAAAAACCCAGGTAGTTCGGGCGGGGCAATTTTTTCAGGCGGGCTGGCCGGCCGCGCCGGCAGACAGGTAAAGGTGGAAAGTTGAAAGTCGAGCCAATATGAAACGTGCTATGCACGGCGTAATCTGCTTTTTGCAACACAAAGGGCACGACGAGCACGAAGGCGTTTTGCCGTGCGCTGGGCGGTTGGTACATTTTTACCGCAAACGGCATAGTGTTAGCCAGAAATTCGGGCACAAACCGAATGCGCGTTGCCGCGACTCCGCGCGAGCGCCGAGCTATTTCATCGCGCGGTATATCTGCAGGGCGACGATCAGCAGCATCACCACGACGTAAATGCGGAGCAGCCAGAGGAGTATGCGGAGTTTGACGGAGAGTTTTCGCCGGGGGAAGCGATTGCGCTTCTTGAATTCCACCAGTTGATCTTCTTCCAGCAGAGTCCGCACCAATTCCGGTTTGGCGGCGAGTTCACTCCCCTTGACCTGCCTGGTTGGATCGATCGGTTCATTCATATTCCACCTGTTCCTATCCCAACAGATGCGGGAAAACGCTCGTCAGGCCGTAACCGATGCCACAGACAATCAGCAGCACCGTCACGGTGATTCCGGCCGCATTGAGCCATTTTCCATTGATATGCTCCCCCATCACCTCACGGTCGTTGACGAGCAGGAGCAGAAACAGCAGGGCCGGCGGCATGGCCAGTACGGCAATGACGTTAACGATTAATACAATAAATTCCAGCGGCGCATCAGGAATCAGGACGATAATACCGGCGGTGATGGCGGAACCGAGCAGGGCGAGATAGAACGGCCACGCCTCTTTGATACTCCGATTCAGACTGTGGGCCTGCTTGAGCACCTCGCCGAAGGCGTAGGCGGAAGAGGTGGAGATGCTGATGGCGGCCAGGAGCCCGGCCTGCACCAGTCCGAGTGCAAAAAGACTGGAGCCGATCCGGCCGACAAACGGCTGGAGTGCCTGCGCGAACTGAGCCCCGCGGAAATTGGCGGCACTGATACCGTGGGTGTAAAGCGGAACGGTGGCAATGACGACCGCCAGACCGAATACCGTGGCCAGCACCATGCCGAGCGTGGTATCCAGCCGGCCCCAGATCACATCACGCGGCTGCATTCCCTTGTCCGTGGTGGCACCCTGCTGAAAAAACAACATCCACGGCGTTACGGTTGCGCCGATATCGGCGAGCATCAGCAGCAGATTATTATTGTTGATTCCGCCCGGCAGAGGTTGCCAGGTGAGAAATGCCCGGCCGACGGCCCCCCAGTGAGGATGGGTCATCAGGGCAACGGGGACGAACAGGCCGTTAAACAGGGCCAGGGCCAGCAATATCCGTTCCCATGTCCAATAGCGCCGGGTCATGGTGACGGCGAGGATCAGGATGATGGCACCGGCAACGGCTATGGCGGGAGGAACGCCGAAATAGCCGAGGCCGGCACGAATGCCGATGAATTCGGTGACGAGCGTGAGAAAATTGCCCAGAAACAGATCCGCCATGGAGAAGAAGCCCCAGAACGGGCCGAAACGGTCGAATATTAATTCGGCGTGGCCACGGTGGGTGACGGCCCCGAGCCGGGAGGTCATTTCCTGGACGATCCACGCGGCCATGAAGGTGACGACGATGAAGGGGAGGAAGAAGCCGATGCCGAAGGTGGAGCCGGTGGCGGCGTAGGAGAGCATGCTGGGGGCGTCGTTTTCGCCCAGAAAGACGAGAACGCCCGGGCCGATGAGGAGCCAGAACAGGCGAATCACGCCCCAGCCACCGGGCCGCGGCCCATGCCCGCGGGCTTTTTCCACGGCGAGGCGATCCCGTGCACGGGAAATATCCTCGGCCATGAGCGTCGCGGTAACGGGGCTCTGCGGGGTGCTTGCCGGATCGGGAGTGCGGTCATTGACCCGGGCCGCTCTGTTATCTGCATCGTGTGTCATGGGCTTCTGATGACGCCTTCCCGCCGACTGTCCACCGCCTGATCCTTTTCCTACCTGCCGCAGAGCGAAAAGTTCCGTCGGACGCCGATGGACCACGCAGGAATAAGGATATGCACTTTGATAATAAAGTCAAAGATGGTTTGATGGATCATGGTTATGAGTTTGATTGATCAAATAAAACCAGGTATCATGCTTCCAGCCGAATCAGCTTTTGCATCGCAAGGAGCCGCATGGCCAGTCGGACGATTGAAAATTATCTCAAGCAACTCTGGCTGCTGGAGCATGCTGTGCGGAAGCCCACATCGGGCGCCGGTCGGTCGGCGGGACACTTTGTAACCATGGGACAACTCTCGGAGTCGATGGGGGTTACCCCCGGTACCACCACCACCATGGTCAAGGCGATGGCGGATGCGGGGCTGGCGCGTTATACCCCAAGGGCGGGCGTTCGGCTTACCCGTGCCGGTGAAAAGCTGGCCCTGCACGTGCTGCGGCGGCATCGGCTGGTGGAACTTTTTCTGGTGGAAATTCTCGCCATTGACTGGGCGCATGCCCATGAAGAGGCGGAAGAGCTTGAGCATGTCATCTCCGATACCGTCCTGCTGGCCATTGACCGGCTGCTCGGTCATCCGTCGGCAGATCCGCACGGCGACCCGATCCCGTCGGAGCGGGGAATGCTGGAGATTCAGAACGTATCGAATCTGGCGGAGGTGAAGGTAGGAACCGAAGCGGTCATCGTGCGAATTATGGATCAAAGCCGCGAATTTCTGACTTTTGCCCGGCAGAACGGCCTCGTGCCGCGAGCGGCGATTACCATCGCCCAGATCAATCCGGGGGCGGGAGCGATGCTGGTACATTCCCGCGGCCATTCGCCGGTGAGCATTTCGCTTGCGGTGGCCGCCAAATTCATGATCTCAATCAAGCCCGCGGAACATACGAAAGCGGCGCACCGACGGGATGCCAAGCGCCGTGCACACCGCAAACCATCACCTGACGCATGATGCACTCAGCCCCCCTACTGTGGTCACATTCATCCCCAAACGACCGGGGCGGCAGCACGGCAAATTATTAAGGATTTTTCCTATGCGGCAATCGCGGCCCTTCCATATCATTCAGAGAGGCCCGGCCGCCGGATCGATTGAGCGCTTAAGTTGCCTAAAACCGGCCGGGATGTTGAAAGGGAAGATGTATCATGAACGTGCCCACCCCGCCGGTTCGGACCTCGAAATCGTATCAACCGCTGAGCAAGCTGTTTAATCCGCGCCATATTGCGGTGATCGGCGCAACCGAAAACAGCGGATCGGTCGGACGTACCGTCATGTGGAATCTGATTTCATCTCCGTTCGGCGGCACGGTTTTCCCCGTTAATCCGAAGCGGGCTAATGTACTGGGGATCAAGGCGTATCCGTCGGTGGCGGAATTGCCGGACGCGGTTGATCTGGCGGTGATCTGCACACCGGCGCCGACGGTGCCGAAGATCATTGAGCAGTGCGGGCGGGCGGGCATTCCCGGAGCGATTATTATTTCTGCCGGATTTCGGGAATTGGGGCCGCCCGGGGTAGAACTGGAACGGCAGGTTGCTGCCGCCGCAACCGAATTCCGCATGCGTATCATCGGCCCCAATTGCCTGGGAATTCAGAATCCGCTTACAGGACTCAATGCGTCATTCGCACGCGGTACGGCTCGACCGGGTTCCGTCGCGATGCTGTCACAATCCGGTGCATTGCTGACCGGCATTCTGGACTGGTCGCTGCAAACGCAGGTGGGGTTCAGTGCTTTTGTATCGCTGGGTTCCATGCTGGATGTCGGTTTCGGCGACATGATCGACTATCTGGGGGATGACCCGCATACCCGCGCGATTCTCATTTATATGGAAGGCGTGGGGAATCCACGGCAATTCATTTCGGCGGCGCGGGAGGTTGCACTTTCCAAACCGATTATCGTCATCAAGGCCGGGCGCACCGCGGCCGCCGCCGCCGCTGCCGCCAGCCATACCGGGTCGATGACCGGCTCGGATGATGTGCTTGATGCGGTGTTCCGGCGTGTGGGGGTGCAGCGGGTTGACACGATCCGCGAACTGTTTGATCTGGCGGAGATACTGGCCAATCAGCCGCGTCCGAAGGGGCCGAATCTGACCATCCTCACCAACGCAGGGGGCCCGGGTGTGCTGACCACCGATGCCCTGATTGCGGGGGGCGGCGCACTGACGCAGCTTTCATCGGAGACCAAAGCCCAGCTTGACCAGCTTCTTCCGCCGCATTGGTCACACGGCAACCCGGTGGATATTCTCGGCGATGCATCACCGGATCGTTATGCCAAGGCGCTGGAGATCACCAGCAAAGGCCCAAGTGCCGACGGAATGCTGGTGATCCTAACCCCGCAGGACATGACCGACGCCACCCGCAGTGCCGACGCGCTGGTGGAAGTGGTGAAAAATCAGACCAAGCCGATTCTGGCCAGTTGGATGGGGGGTGCCAGCGTGCAGGCCGGAGAAGAAATTCTCAACCGTGCGGGCATTCCGACATTTGAATCTCCTGATTCGGCGGCGCGGGCATTTAATTACCTCTGGCAGTATGACCGGACACTCCGGGCGCTGTACGAAACGCCACGGCTCTCCAGCGCGGATGCTTCAACTGCAACCCGTCAGCAGAAGGGGGCTGCGATGATCGCCGCGGTTGCCGCGGACCACCGCACCACCCTCACCGAGCCGGAATCCAAGGACCTGCTGGCCCTTTACGATATTCCCGTTTCCACAACACGTATTGCGACCTCCGCCCGGAAGGCAGCGGAAGAGGCGCGGAAGATGGGATTCCCGGTCGTATTGAAATTATACTCTTTCAGCATTACACATAAGACGGATGTGGGCGGAGTTATTCTGAATCTGCGTACGGAGCAGGAAGTTGAAAAGGCTTTTGAGCAGGTGCGTGAGGCGGTCATTGCCCGCCGGGGCGGGGAGCATTTTCAGGGCGTGACCGTTCAGCCGATGGTGAAACTCGCCGACGCCTATGAATTGATTCTCGGCTCGACGGTCGATCCGCAATTTGGGCCGGTGATCCTGTTCGGATCCGGCGGGCAGATGGTGGAGGTGTTTCAGGATCGGGCTCTGGCCCTGCCGCCGCTTAATTCCACACTGGCCCGGCGGCTGATGGATCGGACACGCATCAGCCGGGCACTGGCGGGAATTCGCGGTCGCCGACCGGTGGATATGGCGAAACTGGAAGAATTGCTGGTGCGATTTTCCATGCTGATCATTGAACATCCGCGCATTCGGGAAATTGATATTAATCCGCTGCTCGCCGGCCCGGATGGCATCATTGCCGTCGATGCGCGGGTGATTATTTTCCCACCCGAAACATCGGACGCGCAGCTTCCCCGCCCGGCCATACGCCCGTATCCATCGCAATATGTGCGTACGTTTACCACACGCGATCAGGAAACGCTCACCCTTCGCCCGATCTGTCCGGAGGATGAGCCTCTGATGGTGGACTTCCATCGGCGGCTCTCCACCCAAAGCGTGCGGAACCGGTACTACATGGCCATGCGGCTGGAAGATCGCATCGCCCACGAGCGGCTGATTCGTGTCTGCATGGGGGATTATGACCGCGAAATCGCCATGGTCGCCCAGCACACCGCCGGCGGCGAAAAGGAGATTGTCGGTGTGGGGCGGCTGTCGAAATTACGTGGAACGGATGCGGCTGAGATTTCAGCGATTGTCTCCGATAGCTGGCAGCATAAGGGTGTCGGAACCGTGCTGCTCGAGGAAACGCTTAAGATCGCCCGGCGAGAGGGCGTGCGGCGGGTTTATGCCCGGGCGCTGGTCGATAATATTGAGGCACAGAAGATATTGGTGGATCGGCTTGGGTTTGAGATGCAGCCTCCGGAGCCCGGATCGCCGACGATACACTTTGAACTCAATCTGGATGATCAAACGCCAAGCACGCCGTGAGATTGCCCCGTTCATTTGCCGATCCGGCCGAGGACCTCTGCGCAGCACGGTAAAACTCCGTTGCTGATCCTCCGGCACTATCCTTGGCGGATCAACATGTAAGCCGGGTATTTATGAGATGATGGCCCGTTACGGACCGGCGCCATCGGGCCAGCGCCTGAGCCATGCCGGCCCGTGCCAGCGCAGGGGATAGGCACCCGGACTTGAAAGACCGGATCGCTCCAGCAGAGTTCCCTCTTCCAGATACAGAGTTGCCAGTGCATCAAGGTAGTTGACGACGCTCTGGGCCTGTGTGAGTTGGGCGGAAAGCAGCGTTGTCTGCGCCTGCCCGACCTGCAGTGAAGTCGCTTCACCAACACGAAATTGCCCCTGCGTAGCCTTGAGTGTTTCAGCCTGAGCCACCGTGTTAGCGATGGCGGCGGCAATCTGCCTGCGATCGGTCTGGGCGGTGGTGTAGTCATTCCGCACGGCGAGTTCGACGGTTTGCACCAGATTCGCCAGTGATGCTTCAAGTTGATCGCGTGAAAGTTCCGCCCCCTGATATGCGGCCTGGGCCGAGCGATTCAGCAGCGGATAACTGAATGAAAGCCCGCCGCCGATGGAATAGCCCGGGCCGTCAAGGTTATCAAAAGCGTGGCCAAAATCATTCGCATAACCGGTCTTACCCAGCGCGAGGAATAAATCCAACCTTGGCAGCAGGCCGTTGCGCGTCTGAATAACCGAAAGATCACCCTGCTGAATTTCGAGTTTGGTTTGATTGATGATCGGGCTCATCTTCATGGCGAGTTTAACATGCTCCTGCACGGGTGCGAGCTGCTGAGCGGGCACAAAGGGTTGATCGAGCAGGACGAGATGCCGCGTCCAGAATGCCTGCTGCGGCGGCGTAATGAGTTGAAGCAGATTGAGCCGCGCATTCTGCAGCGCACCTTGGGCAGCAATAAGCGACTGCTGCTCGCTGGCCAACTGAGCCATCGACGCGGGAAGCTGCGACTCCGCAATGCGTCCGACGTTGATAAAGGCCTTGGTTTGCATCATCTGCTGACGTGCGACATTCACGGCGGTCTGCAAAATGGAGACATTCTGCTGAGCCAGCGCGTAGGCCCAATAGGCGGTAATGATGTTGTATACGGTGCTTTCCGCCACACCGCGCAATTCATACTTGGAAATGCTCACACCGAGTTTAGCCGAGCGTATGGACGCCAGATTGGCCTGCAGATTGCCGCCGCGAAGAAGTGCCTGGGTAATGGTCAGTGCCCCGTTGACATCGCTGGCCTGCCCCACTCCTCCACTGCCGTTGTTGATCGACGTGCCCGCATTGGCGGCAATGGTTGTGCCGGTGGGAAGAAATTGGGATACGCCCGCCTGAGCCGTGGTGCTGTTATTGTCCGAATCGGTGTTGCCTGCCGGTGTGCGGGTCTGCGTGCTGGATACCGATCCGGTAACGACCGGATCAAAAACACCGCGGGCCGCGAGAACATTGGTGCTGGCGATGGTCGGCGAATAACGCTGCACCCGCAGTGCCGAGTTATCCATGAGTCCTCGTACCAGCGCCTGACCGAGGGAAAGCTTCAGCACGCCGGAGTGAGACGGTGCCATTTTTTTCAGCTCTGTTCCGGACTCCACCACCACTCGGGTTTTCACCACCCCTTCATCGATTTTCTGCTGATGCGCAACCGCGGCGACCATGTAGTTTTCATAACCGCCGGAGTCAATACTGGCACACCCCTGCAGGCCGCAGGCCAGCATGAGAGGGATGAGAAGAGAGCCACATGTTACAAATGGCGATGGCCTCGCATGCACACGTTTATTCATATCGGAGAGCCTCGATGGGGTTGAGCCGGGCCGCCCGACGGGCGGGATAATAACCAAAAAATATACCGATTCCGGCAGAAATGGATAACGCCAGGACGATCATATGAGGTTCCACCAACCCGGTGAAATGCCGGAATTTGACATAATGCGACGCGATCAACCCCACCCCCACCCCGATGAAGCCTCCGAGCAGACTCACGAGAACCGATTCAATCAGAAACTGCCTGAGAATATCACGCTGGCGGGCGCCGATGGCTTTTCGAATTCCGATTTCGCGCGTGCGCTCCGTGACCGTCACCAGCATGATATTCATGATACCGATCCCGCCGACCAGCAGCGAAATGCCCGCCACCGATCCGAGGAAAATGGTAAAAGCCCCCCCGATGCGATCGGCCATTTTGATCACCTGCAGCTGATTGGATATCCAGAAATCGTCGGTATCGCCAGCCAGCAGCGAATGGCGTATCCGCAAAACGGTCTGAATTTTGTCCTGCACCGGACTCAAGTCCGATGCGTGCTGAACCTGAAGATCAATATGGTTGAGCGCAACCTGCCGCCCCATGAGTTTGGTCATGGCGGTGGTGTAGGGCAGCAGCACCTGATTATCCGGATCAAACCAACCATGGCGCCCTTTGGGAACCAGTTCGCCGATGACTTTAAATCGAACCGTGCCGATGGTAATGGTATGCCCCAGCGGATCTTGAGAACCGAAGAGACGTGTTGCGGTTTCCGGCCCAATCACGGCAACGGACGCCATGTCGCGGACGTCGAAGTAATTGAACATCTGCCCGCTCTGAACCTTGAAATCATGAATCAGGATATATGTGGAGGCACAACCAATAATACTGCAATAGGTGTGATAGTTGCCCCATTTCACCGCCATGCTCGTCGTAACCACCGGCGAGACATATTTAACACCCGGGATCGACAGAATGGCTCGGGCATCACCAATGGTCAGCGGTTCAGCGGCGCCGTTGAGCACGGGGGCAATACGGGGATTATGGGGAAATACCGTGATGGTGTTTTTACCCATCTGGGAGACCCATTTCATGATAGATGCCTTGGCACCATTACCCAGAGCCAGCATGGCGATCACCGCCGCTACGCCGATGATCATTCCCAGCATCGTCAGGATCGACCGGAGCTTGTTGCTCATCAGGCTTCGCAGCGCGAGTTTGATGGTGGTCCAAAACAACATATCGGGTATCTCCGGCGTTAACGATGCGGCGTCCACATGCTCATGGCGTTGCCCAGATGAACAACCACCTTTTGCCCCACGTTTACACCGCTGAGAACCTGCCAATTAGTGTCGTTCCTCACACCCAGCGTGACATCCACTTCTTTAGTGGAACCGTCCGGCTTCACCACGGTTACGGTGTCGCGGCCGTTGGTGATAACGACAGCTTGAAGAGGAATATAGACGACATCAGGGAGCCGGTTGGTGAAAATATCCAGATTAGCGGTCATGCCGGGTTTCAGCAGCATCCGCTCCGGTCCCAGCACTTCGATCTGAGCCTGGAATGTGACGATGTTGCTTTCACTGGTGCTGCTGCTGGTATTGCTGCTGGTCTGATCCTGCACCGATTCCGGCCCGATGAGGACGACTTTGCCCGGGAAAATAATGCCCGGTGCGCCGGCGGCGGTAATCTGAACTTTATCCCCCGGCTTGACGCGGTTGATATCCCCTTCGTCGATGGTTGCATTGATATAAATATGCGACAGATCAACCAGCGTCATGATGGTGGTTCCGCCGCCGACATTGTTGGTGGCCGATGCGATGATCTGCCCCCGCTGGACATCGACATTGGCCACATATCCCGTGAACGGTGCCTTCACCGTGCAATATTGCAGATTGGTCTGGGCCTGACTTACACCGAACTCCGCCTTTGCCATGGCGACTTTATCAAGCTGCACGTTGAGTTTCTGCAGCTTCACCTGAAGCGCCTGCTGCTTGAGGCTGCTGCGAGCAATCTGTGCCAAGTTCAGGGCCTGCTGATCTTTAACCGCGGCGGTGTAGTCGGTATCGTACTGCTGCTGAGAGGCCAAACCCTCCTTCAAAAGCGTTTTATCGCGCTGAACATTCAGGGTGTCGTTCTTAAGCTGCGCCCTGGCGGAGAGGATATTGGCCATGTCCGTCTCACGCGCAGTGACAAGATTCTCTTTGGCGATCTCATAGCTGAGCTGCGCCGACTCCCACGTATATTTGGCCTGTTTATAGTCCTGCTGGGCGATGTTCAGCGCCTGAATCTCAAGCGTCGGATCAACGGTCAAAATCACCTGCCCGCGTTTGACCAGATTTCCGATCCGGTAAGGAAGCGTTTCGATTTCTCCTCCCGCCTGGCACTTCACATCAACCGTACGATTCGCCTGCACACTTCCGGTGGCATACACATGCACCGTGAGCGTCCCTTTTTTGACCACCGCCGTATGGATATGGGTTTCCACGGCGGCCGTCGCATGGTGCGTTTTGATCCACCAGAGCGCACCGCCGACGACCAAGATCAGCAACACGAGAAACCAGGGCCATTTTTTACTTTTTTTTGCTTTTGCCATACGGGTATTTTTTCTATCCTCAATCCTGCAAGGTAAGCATTCAACCAGCCGCTGCCAGCGGTGGTTGCATATCCGCCACATCCTGCGTACCTATCTGGGGATGATCGAGTATTTCGGTCACCCGGCCATCGCGAATGCGGGCTTCGCGCACACAATGTTTCGCCACGCTGGAATCGTGCGTAACCATCACAATCGTGCGCCCCTGCCGATTGAGATCATGGAACAAATTCAAAATATCACGGCCGACACGCGAATCGAGATTCCCGGTGGGTTCGTCGGCGAGAATAATGGCGGGGTTGGTAACAATCGCACGCGCAATGGCCACCCTTTGGCGCTGGCCGCCGGAGAGTTGGGCCGGTTCATGATGCATACGTTCCGCCAGGCCGACTGTTTCCAACGCCTCCGTCGCCGCCTCCCGTGCGTTGCGAACGCCCGCATACAACAGGGGCATTTCAACGTTTTCCAAAGCACTGAGCCGTGGCAGAAGATTAAAACTTTGAAAGACAAACCCAATTTTTCGATTCCGGATCACCGAGAGTTCGTCCCCCTGTAATTCGGAAACATCCTCCCCATCGAGGATATATTCCCCCTCGTCCGCCACATCCAGACATCCCAGGATATTCATGAGTGTTGATTTACCGCTGCCGGAGGGTCCGGTAATGGCGAACATTTCCCGCGGCATAATCTGCAGGTTGATGTGGTCTAAAGCCAGCACGTCCCCGGCGTCTAAGTGATATCGCTTGACGATTTGTTTCAATTCTAAAAGAGGTTTAACAAGTTCCATCAAGTCTGCAACACAAAAAAATCATCCGTTTCACACACCAACGCCTTGAGCAGGTGAACAACGTCTAAACACCACCAAGCGCCAAGTGCCACCCTCCACACCCGGCGAGCAGGCACACCCTCTTAACGTAAGTATATCCAAGTTGTTGCATAGATGAAATTTTCTGGATCGTGGCGATTGTTCTTGGTGCAACATTCCGACATCATGGCCGCACTTCCCCACCCCACTCCAAATTGATTTCCAGTGTTTCCGGCCAATCGAGCCCGGCGTCCAAATCTGAGGGGTAAAACGGGCGATGAAGAAGAACGGGGTTCACCGACAAATCCAGCCTATTTTGCGTTTCAGGATATTATTTCCGTTTTGCAGGATCGCGCTGCTTTGACCCCGCGAACCTGAACGACGGCCCGCCCCCGGATGCGGCTTGATTGAGCCCCGGCCTTGGCCAGCTCCACAACACCCGCGAATCGGCCTGTCAAGGCAGGCCCATGCGCCGACGCCGCCGTATGCTAAAATGCGGTTCGCTTTCCACGAAGGCCATCATGGAGGTGGTATATGCTTTCACGCTTACAGATCCGCGTTTGTGTTATTGGTGTATTGATCATCGGCATGATTGGGATGTGTCCGGCGGGTGCGGCACAGGCGAAGTCAAAGTCCCCCTCGCTGGCCATCTTGCCATTTGTCGCCAAACAGCGATCGGAGCGCCGCCTGGCCCGGCGTATGCGGTTTGCAGTGGGAAAGAAAATGTCGCGTAACGGCCACTTCCGGCGCGTGTCGAATCATCAGGTGGATATGATGATCAACGCCCTGCAGATTCCGTGGCGGCGACACGTCGCGGCATCCGATATTAAAAAAGTCATCGCCACGCTGGCGGTCGATCAGGCGGTCATGGGGTTTGTGGATCATCGCCGCCTTACCCTGCAACTCTATACCCACGGCAAACTGGTACGCACCGTCGCGGGAACCATTCCCCCCGATAACACCAGCCCGCGACTGGCGGTGGAGAGCCTCCTCACCCGGCTGGATGACATTCAATTTCACCATGTATCCGAGCAGCAGGTCAACCTGACCAATCCGATCTATCAGCACCTCTTCAAGGTGCGGCCGAATCTGGTTCCCGACGCCCATTTCCGCCTTGCGGCCGAAAACGGGGGGCGGGCGAATGACTGGAGCGTGTTTCTGCTCAAGGAAGATTATCACCCGCCATATGTGAGCAATCAGCAGGCGGCGAATCTGCCGAGCGACCGCGTTGCGATCGTAAACCAATCCGTCGCAGACGGCGGCAGCCCGCATGCGAATGGCAAGTGCCTGATGATGCGGATGGGCTTGCAGGTGGCGCAAAGCAACGGCCTCGCCGTGGAAAGCACGTGGATACCGGTTAAACAGGGGGATCGTTATCGGGTGAGTGTGAGTTATTGCGGCAACGGGCCGCGGGTGCGGGTGTTTGTAAAGGGCTTTGCGTATTGGCCGGATCAATTCAGCAGCGCGGGGGATCTGGCCAGCCAGCGGCGTGAACTTTATCGGGCTCAGCTCCTGCCGGTTATGACCAAACCGAAATGGGAGACGACCGAAATGGATTTTGAGCCGCAATCGGTGAAAAGTCAGGCGAAGAAATATCCGATCAAATGGGTACGGATTGATCTGTTTATCTATCTGAACAAGGGGGATGCGTTTTTCAGAGATATCCAGCTCAAAAACATCACACCGGGTAAGCATGGCGGATAATCGCGGCTTATGGGGGACTTGAATCACGGCGGCGGGATTTGCATGCCGATGAGACGGGCGGTATGATCAGTTAATCCGGATAGACGGATGGATATGCAGATGGATGAGCTATGCACATAAATGACATCTTTGCCCGCGACGGAACCACGTTTTCGTTTGAATTCTTCCCGCCGAAGTCGGATGCGGCCGCAGAGCAGCTTTTCGCCCATATCGCCCGGCTGGAGAATCTCAAGCCGTCATTTGTGTCGGTGACGTACGGTGCGGGGGGATCGAGTCGGCAGCGGACGCACGATCTGGTGGTACGCCTCAAGGACCGCACCACGCTGACGCCCGTACCGCACCTGACGTGCGTTTGCCACACCGAGGCGGAGATTGCATCGATATTGGATCAATATTCGGCCCACGGCATCGACAACATATTGGCACTGGGAGGTGATCCTCCCAAAGACATGCCGAATCATGATCGCGGCAAAGATGTTTTCGCCCATGCGGCGGACTTGGTGGCGTTTATCCGCCGATGCCGGACATCCGATCCACGCGGTTTCGGCATCGGGGTGGCGGGGTTTCCGGAGGGGCACCCGGCGACGCCGAATCGGCTGCTGGAGATGGACCATCTCAAGGCGAAGGTGGATGCGGGGGCGGACTATATCTGCACGCAGCTTTTTTTTGATAATCATGATTTTTACGACTTCCGTGAACGCTGTGAACTGGCGGGCATCAAGGTGCCGATCATTGCAGGCATCATGCCCATTACCTCCGCCAATAGCCTGCGCCGTATGGCGGAAACGGCCTTGGGCGCTCATTACCCCGCCAAACTGCTCCGGGCCATCAGTCGGGCCGGGGCCGATCCGCAGGCCATCGCCCGGGTGGGAATTCACTGGGCCACGGAACAGTGCCGCGATTTGCTCGACCATCAGGTGCGGGGCATTCATTTTTACACCTTGAATAACTCCGAAGCGACGCTTCAGATTTATCAGAATCTCGGCGTGGCGGACAGCTACCAATTGAGGCGATAAACCCGCCGGGGTTGCCTTGCCGCCGCCCCGCTATTACGCTTTCCAACCTTATGATGGGATGGACCGCTGAACGATGCTTATTGCGCTGAATTTGATACAACCGTACTTGGATAAACCGCTCACGGCCGAGTGGGTGCAGCACGCCCTCACGCACAGCGGCTTTGTGGTCGAGCACATTCACGACGCGGGCGACACCAAAGTGCTGGATGTGGAACTCACCAGCAATCGGCCCGACTGCCAGAGCCACATCGGCATTGCACGCGAACTGGCGGTGCTCGCCGGCTGCAAACTCCAGATTCCGCCCGTAACTGCCACCAAACCGAAAGACAGCGATGCGCATGGTGACAACGCCGTCATCATCGCCCTCGATGCGCCGAAGCGCTGTCCGTATTACAGTGCGGCCGCGATCAACCATGTGCGCGTCGGGCCGTCGCCGGATTGGCTGGTGCGGGCGCTGGAATCACTCGCGCTGCGTACGGTAAATAACGTTGTCGATATTACCAATTATGTGCTGATGCTCACCGGCCAGCCGCTGCACGCATTTGACCGCGATCGTCTGAGTCCCGGGCCGGTTGTGATCCGCGAGGCCCTCGACGGCGAAACCATGCGGCTCATCAACGGGCAGGAGGTGCGGCTGACCGCATCGGACCTGCTGATCGCCGATTGCCATCGGCCGCTGGCCTTGGCGGGGATCATGGGGGGGCTGGAGAGTGAAATTCACTCCGGCACGCAGCGGGTGCTGCTGGAATCGGCGCAGTTTGATCCGACCGGAATCGCCCGCACGGTACGCCGAACGAATATCTCCTCCGATTCTTCACGCCGATTTGAACGCGGCGTCGATCCGGCCATGGTGATCTACGCCCGTAATCTCGCTGCTCAGATGATCTGCGAACTCAGCGGGGGGGAACTTGTCGCCGTCAGCGACCGGGGCGATCTGGTGCAGGTGCAGCATGAGATTCCGCTACGGCTGGAACGTTTTACCAAGCTCATCGGCGTGGCGATTGATCCCGATACCGCGATGAACATCCTGCGAGGACTGGAATTTACCCCCCGGCAAAGCGGCGCGGAAATCCATTGCACCACGCCGAGCTTTCGGTTTGATATTTCCCGTGAAGTGGATCTGATTGAAGAACTGGTGCGGATATGGGGTTATGAAAATGTGCCGTTGGGCGACCGGGTGAACCACGCACTGCCGCCGCCGGATCGGGTGTTGGAGTGTCGGCGAAAGGTGCGGCGTCTGCTCGCGGGGGCGGGGTGGTATGAAACAGTAACATTCACCTTTGTCGATCCGCCGGAATTTGAACTCTTTGCCGCCCCGCAGCAAGCATTGAAGGTTCAGGATGCCGTTCGCAAAGCCAACAATGTGCTGCGTCCCTCATTACTGCCGGGACTCCTCTCGACGATCCGACAGAATCAGAACGTGGGGGAATCGCACACACGGTTTTTTGAAATCGCATCGGTCTTTTCCCGACCGGCGGCGTCGGCGGCACCCGTCGAGGTGCAGCATCTGGCGATTACCGGGCGTGATGTAGCGGAGGTGATAAGTTGTATTGAACTGATCTTGGATTCGGTCGCGGGGGCATCACCTGACGGGCAAAGCGGAATCGAAGTGATTCCGGCCGATGAAACCGGTTTTGCCAAGGGCGCCTGCGGTAAGGTTATTTTTCGCAGCCGTACATCTGGCGCGGCGCCGGTATCGCTTGGTTTTGTCGGCCTGCTCAGCGCCCCGGTTACCCGGTATTACGATCTGCGGAAGCCGGTAGCGGCGGCGGAATTGGACTGGGGGGCCATCGCAGCGCTTTACGCTCCACTTCGACGCGCTCATGAACTTCCGCGGTTCCCGGCCGTGCGGCGCGATCTCTCGGCCATCGTTTTGGAATCGGTATCGTGGCGTGACATACGCAGCCGCATCGATGGGGTGGTGGATCATACCCTTCTGGCGGAGATTCGGTTTGTCGGGTCGTATCGAGGTAAGCCGATTGAAGTGGGGAAAAAGAGTGTGACGATGGAACTGGTATTTCGCGATGCCAAAGGGAGCCTGCAATCGGAACAGGTGGACGCGCAGATGAACCGGATCATCGCCGGTCTGGAAGCGGGCGGGGGTGCTGAGATTCGGCGGTAACCCGGAGCGAACCGGGCGGACCGCCAAGTTTCGCCGATGCGTCGCCGTAAGGCCTCACTCGTAAAGCCGCGGCCGTCGGTCGCGCCATTTATTTGTCCGCCCCCAACCGGCGGGCGATGATGCCGCCACGAATTTCTTTTGGGGCCGGTGTGGTCGTGATTAACAAAATATCAGTGCCAGCCTGCGAGGTGGTGATCCGGGGTTCAGGCGGCCTGCTGCGGCTGATAGTGGAGCACCAGCAGTTGGTACCCGGGGATGGCGAGTTGGGCATAGGTGCGCCCCTGATCATCGGAGAATTCGACTTCGAAGACACCGGGCGCCAAAGTCTCAACGATCGTGCCCACTTGGCCGCGCAGCAGCCCCTTATCGGGTAGGTCGCTGGTGACGGCAACGACATCAAGCGTACGGATTTCGTGTCTCATAACGATCTCCTGCAACAGGGTAGGCCGCCGCCTACAGCACGTAACAACTGATTAATCGTAGCACATTCTCACCAGTCAGAGCAATCCAGGTAGAGCGGATTACCGCGGTGCCGACCGCAGTGGTCATCGAAAAATCCAACACGTAGCGCCGCCCGAATTCGTCGCTGTCCGCTGGGTGTAAATCTCCTTGACGGGTACGGGCGGCATCCAGTAGCGACTCTTGGAGCTGCCGGGCATCGCTGGCGGTGATACCCAACCGAGATCGAAACACGCGGGCTTTGTGACGCCCGCGCGGATGGTTGTCGCAGAGGCAATAATTTCGCAACTTGGCGATGTCCACCACGATGCCTTCGAACAACAGCGCCAATCGCGCCCCTTTTCATTTTACACACCGATCTTGAGGCATTTGATTATACCGGCTAACAAACGGGGGTGGAGTAGGGGAAATATTCTGGGGCCTGTGAAGGATTCTGCCGAGTGTGTCCGGGCACAAACCATCGGTGAATTCGCCGGCTTGCAGGGGGCTCGGGGAGTACCCAAACCGCAATTTGGGGCGGAGTCGCGGGTACGACACGCTGCCGATGGGATAAACCCATTAGCTTGCCTTAGAATCCTCCAGATTATTGGTTGTTCGCCACCATGCCCTGTCGCCCGCCCTCGTGGCAGAAACTGTCACAGGCCCTATTCTGCTATTCTGCCCGCGGCCAGCAGGGAAGCGATAAATGCGGGGCGGCGAGATCATTTTCCGCCGGCGGTTTCCTGAAGGAATCATCGTCCGATATCCGATGATGCCTACTGGAACATGATGCGGATGTGGCGAGCAACCGGTGATCTGTTGAACTGCGACTCTGGCCGCTGGCCGCGACGGCGGCTATCGATTACTCTGACCGGAGACGTTGGTGGGCGGCCGAGAGTATGCTACTGCGGTGGGCATTTTGCAGCTCATTTGATTATCTCATGCCTTAATCCGTACAATTGAGCAATGAATGCATCCAGCGGCATAACGCTGGAAGATGGAGAATCACATGTATGAACGCTTTACCGACCGCGCCCGCAAAGTAATGGCCCTGGCCAATCAGGAGGCGCAGCGTTTTAATCACGAATATATCGGGACCGAGCACATCCTGCTGGGGCTTGTCAAGGAAGGGTCCGGGGTGGGGGCCACCGTGCTGCGGAACTTGGATATTGATCTGCGCAAGGTGCGGCTGGAAGTTGAAAAGCTCGTCAAGAGCGGGCCCGATATGGTCACCATGGGCAAATTGCCGCAGACGCCGCGCGCCAAAAAAGTCATTGAATATGCCATTGAAGAGGCGCGGAATCTGGGGCACAACTATGTCGGCACCGAACACCTGCTGCTGGGGCTGCTGCGTGAACGCGACGGAGTGGCGGCGCAGGTATTGATGAATCTCAACCTGAAGCTGGAAGAGGTTCGCGAGGAGGTATTAAACCTGCTTGGAGCCGGCGTGGAGAGCGAAAGCTCCAGTGAAAAGACCGAATCCAAGGGGCGATCGCGCACACCTGCACTGGATTCCTTCGGCCGCGATCTGACCGAACTGGCACGCGAGGGGCAGCTTGACCCGGTCATCGGCCGCAGCAATGAAATTGAACGCGTGGTACAGATACTCTGCCGCCGCACCAAGAATAACCCGGTGCTGCTGGGCGAAGCGGGCGTGGGCAAGACGGCGATTGTCGAAGGCCTGGCCCAGAAGATTATTTCCAGCGATGTGCCGGAGATACTGCTGGATAAGCGGATCGTGGTGCTGGATCTGGCCATGATGGTGGCGGGCACAAAATACCGCGGCCAGTTCGAAGAGCGTATCAAGGCCGTGATGACCGAAGTGCGCCGGGCGAAGAACGTGATTCTGTTCATCGACGAACTTCACACGCTGGTGGGTGCCGGCGGGGCGGAAGGAGCGATCGATGCCAGCAACGTGCTCAAGCCGTCGCTGGCCCGCGGTGAAATCCAGTGCATCGGTGCGACCACGCTGGATGAATATCGAAAATATGTTGAAAAGGACGGAGCGCTGGAACGGCGGTTCCAGACGATCATCGTCGAACCGCCCAGCAAGGAAGAAGCGCTGGAAATTCTCCGCGGCCTGCGCGATCGGTATGAATCGCACCATCGCGTGCAGATCACCGATGAGGCGATCAAGGCGGCCATCGAGCTTTCCACACGCTACATCACCAGCCGCTGTCTGCCCGACAAGGCGATTGACGTGATTGATGAAGCCGGGGCGCGGATCCGGCTGAAATCCATGAGCAAGCCGCCGAATCTGACGGAAATCGAAGAGCAGATTGAGCGGTTGACGGTGGAAAAGGATGATGCCGTCAAACAGGCGGATTATGAGCGTGCGGCGCAACTGCGTGATCAGGCGGAGGAACTCCGGCGCAAAAAAGAAGAGGAACAGCAGAAATGGCGCGAGCAGGCCAAGGCTGTCGACGGCGTGGTGGATGAAGAAACCGTCGCCGAGGTGGTCAGCAAGATGACTGGCGTTCCGCTGACCCGGCTGGAAAAGGCCGAGGCGTCGCGGCTGCTGGAACTCGAAGGGGAACTTCATCGCCGCGTGGTCAGCCAGGATGATGCCATCAAGGCGGTATCACGCTCCATCCGTCGGGCGCGATCGGGATTGAAAGATCCGAATCGTCCGATGGGAACGTTCCTGTTCCTCGGGCCCTCGGGCGTGGGTAAGACGCTGTTGTCCAAGGCGATTGCGGAATTCCTCTTCGGCAATGAAGCATCGCTTATTCAGATCGACATGTCTGAATATATGGAAAAATATAATGTCAGCCGTCTCATCGGCGCGCCCCCCGGCTATGTCGGCTATGAGGAGGGCGGACAGCTTACCGAGCGTATCCGCCGCCGACCCTATGCCGTGGTGCTGCTCGATGAGATCGAAAAAGCGCACCCCGACGTATTCAACATGCTGCTGCAGATCATGGAAGAAGGGCGTCTGACGGATAATGTCGGCCGCGTGGTGGACTTCAAAAACACCATTCTGATTATGACCAGCAACATCGGTGCGGATCTGATCAAGAGCGGCGGCATCCAGGGGTTCGGCTACGCCAAGCGCGACAGCGATCAGAACTTTGAATCGATGAAGAAGGGATTGCTGCGGGAAGTTGAAAAATTCTTCCGGCCGGAATTTATTAACCGTCTGGATGACACCATCATCTTCCGTCCGCTTTCGCGCGAGGACCTCTACAACATCATCGACATCGAGGTTCAGAAGGTGGCCAAGCGGCTTCATGAACAGGGAATCGCACTGGAAACCACGTCCGCCGCCCATGATCTGCTTATTGAGAAGGGGTATAACCCCGATTTCGGCGCCCGGCCGCTGCGTCGTGCCATCGAGCAATATCTGGAAGATCCGCTTTCCGAGTCGATCCTCCGGGGCGATTATGTCGGCATGGCGAAGGTGCAGATCGACCGCGACGGCGAAAAGCTGCGGTTTACCGGTGTGCCGAAGGAAGTGGAGCCTGCGGCTCTGGCCACCGCCGGTGCTGCTCCGACGTAATTTTTATAGCGATGTCGACGAGATGTCCGGTTCAACCGGAAAGGCCCGCGGGTTTCGCGGGCCTTTTTTCGTTTATGCCCGGGTAGGCAACCGAACCTGTTTGTCGTAAGATCAAGGCATATCACACGCCCGGGTCCGCGCCCGCGGCGTGATGGATTGAGGACACGATATGGTCGATGACCCCCGAAATATCTCCCTGATAAGAACGTCATTTTCAGGGGTTGTAAAATCGGTCCCGGTAATATTTGAAACCAGCAGTGGCGGTCACCCGTCGGCGTTCAGTCGGCGCGGGATGGCCATGGATGCGAGAAATAGCATTGCCCCGGTGGTCCGGGGCATTTCATCTGTGGACAGGCCGGTAGTGCGGCTCAATTGAAATTTATAGAAGGAGCAATATCCATGTCCCGATCCGATTTTCAATCCAACCCATCAACGGCATTGAATCGCCGCAGGCTTCTGCAGATCGCCGCCTGTACGGGGGCGGCCGCCGCACTTTCGGGCTGCGAGCGGAATTCATCCGAAGGGATGACCGGTCCGATCAAACCGAACGGGGTCTTTGAAGCATCCTCGCTGACCGGTGCAGATTGGACCTTTCATCAGGAAGGAGAAACCGAGCGGCTTCCCGCTGTTGTTCCCGGCAGTACCTACACCGATCTGATCAGAAATGGGAAACTTCCCGATCCCTACTACCGGGAAAACATGAATAAGGTGCAGTGGGTTGCGGATAAAAATTGGTTCTATGAGCGGACGTTTCATATATCGGATGAGATGCTCGCACGTAAACATCTCCGCCTGCAGTGCGACGGGCTCGATACCCTCGCTACAGTCTGGGTCAATGGACACCACATCGGCGATGCAGATAATATGTTTCGTCAATGGAGTTTTAACATAAAGCCGTTTGTGCATCGCGGCACCAACACTCTGCGAATCAAATTCCGCACGCTGGAGCCTACCGTCCAGAAACTCAGCGCAAGCTACAAAGCCCGATATGGAATTAATCTCACTGATCCGCGCTGTTGGATTCGCAAAGCCCCCTACATGTGGGGCTGGGACTGGTGCCGTCCCATGCTCACCCAGGGTATCTGGCGCGACATCCGTATTGAGGCATTTGATGCCAAAATTACGGATGTCGGCGTCCATCAACACCACCGACCGGATGGAACGGTACGCCTGTCCGTTCACACCTCGGCCATCGGGGCGCCTGCAGATTCCAAGCTTGTCGTGACCGTTTCACTGGGCGGCCGAACGGTGGCTACCGGTATCGGACGGATTCAGGGCGGGAGCTCGATCGTTGATCTGACCATTACCCAACCGGAACTCTGGTGGCCCAACGGCATGGGGGCACATCCCCTTTATCGTGTAACCGTTGAACTCAATCAGGCCAACTTCGTGCTCCACTCACACAGTTGTCGCGTCGGCCTGCGCACGGCCGAGGTGCTGCCACCGAAGGATGGCGTCGCCATGCACATCAGGATTAATGGAATTCCTGTATTCGCCAAGGGCGCCGATTGGATTCCCGCCGACAATCTCCCTACCCGGGTAACACCCGAAATCCTACGCTACTACATGAAAACCGCTGCCGATTGCAATTTCAACTTCATACGCCTCTGGGGCGGAGGCTATTACGAGCAGGACGAACTCTTCGACCTGTGTGATGAACTGGGGATCATGCTGCAGTTTGAATTCAAGTTTGCCAACGATACCTACCCCGTCAATGATAAAACTTGGATGGACAATCTGCATGTGGAACTGGAACAGCAGATTCGCCGTTGCCGCAATCATCCCTCGATCGTCATCTGGAGCGGAAACAACGAGATTCGACGCTTCAAGGGATATTATCATCTCTTCGGCGATGTCATTGGCGGCGCGGTGCATAAACTGGTACCGGGAGCGTTTTACGAAGTCGGCAGCGGCGCCGCTGGCAGCGGAGACATTCACGCCTGGTATGTCTGGCATGGAAAGGCACCTTTCGAATGGTTCCGCAGCTTTAACGGCTTTGTGACCGAATTCGGCATTCAGTCATTTCCCGCACCGCAAACCGTGGACACCTACACCGATGCCGCCGATCGTGAGTCGATTCACTCCCCCGTCATGCGCTATCATGAGCGTGACGGCAGCGGGCACGGCATCGGTATCATCATGTATTACACGAATATGTACTTCGGCAGGGCGCCCGAGAATTTTGATGACACGCTTCTGCTTACACAGCTTGATCAATCTTACGGAATCCGCTTCGCGGTCGAACATTGGCGACGCGATATGCCCCGATCTATGGCCGCCGCCATATGGCAATTCAATGACTGCTGGCCGGCTCCGACTTGGGCGATGATTGATTATGACCGGCGATGGAAGACCGTCCAATATCAATCGCGACACTTCTTTGCTCCGATCATCGTTACCGGGATACCCGACAAAAAAAATAAAACTGCCCCTCTGTATGTTACCAGTGATCTTCAGAAGGATGCCTCCGGCGTGCTTCAATGGTTGGTGACCGATCTGGACGGCAACTCACTGCTCAGCGGTCATCGCGATATTCATATCCCCGCGCGGACGAGCTTTAATGCCCATACCCTTAATCTGACTCGTGAGGTGGCAAAGCTTGGCGAAAATAATATTCTCATCTGGCCGACCGTTATCATCAACGGTCAGATCGTCGCCCAGAACACCCTCTTTTTCCCCCGTCCGCTGGAACTCAAACTGCCCCGTCCACAGATATCACATACGATCCGCGGGGCCGGTCGGCAGTATCACATAACCCTCACGTCCGACAAACCGGCTCTCTGGTGCTTCCTGCGGCTGAAAAAGGCGCGAGGCCAATTTTCCGACAATTTCTTCCATCTCTGCCCCGGCCGCGAGATGCACATTTATCTCACGCTTGATGAGCCGCTCTCGCCGGCGGATATCGCAGATAACCTGAGCATCGGCAGCGTTTACGATCTGGCTCCGGACATGCGTCAGGCGTAAGCGAATCGGATCAGAATGCCGGGGAAAACGCCCAAAAATCCCGCGATAACGGGATGGGCTGTCTCCTGCGCCGCACCCGAATCGCCTCGATGTCTATTTGGGCGTCATTGATGTAACTCAGGAAAAATGTAAGATCATGAAACATGTTCCCGTTATCTCTCACCTCGTACCGCAGGCGACGAAATTTCTCAACAAAAAACAATCTCCCAAAATCCGGCTGTTGAGTGAGTAAAATTTCAGGGTGAAAACGGGTAGAATATTTCGTGCATGGCCGGGATTGACTTTCACCCCGCATCGCAGATACTCCAACGCAGCATGAGAGATGCTTGTTTTGCAGAGGGGTCGAGTTTCGACTGATGTTTGACGCCATTCTATTTGATCTTGCGGATACGCTCCTGCACTTTGGCAAGGTGCGCCCCCTTTCGCTCTTTGGGCAGGGGTGCCGGGATACACATGAATACCTTGTGGAACGTCGTTTATCCCCCCCCAATTACGCAACGTACCGCAAAGTCAGCCTTCGTGCGTTTACCGGGCGATATATCTGGTCCAATGTGAAAGGGCGCGACTTCAACGGGTTGGATGTCATTGTGAATGTCATGCGCAAGCTGGAGATTCAGGCGACGGAGCGAGACCTGCATGCGATGGCGTGGATGTGGTACCGCCCCGTACTGCCCCAGGCGCACGTGGTGCCCGGCACACATGCCATGCTCGAATCCTTCCGACGGATGGGGATACGGATGGCCATCGTTTCCAATACCTGCGCCCCGCCCCACTGCCTGGATCGACATCTGCAACAGGAAAAACTCCTCGAATTCTTCCCCACGCGCGTTTATTCCTCCACCACCCGATACCGCAAGCCACATCGGATGATCTTCGAATCGGCCCTCTCGCAACTCGGCGTAGATGCCAAGCGCACGCTGTTTGTAGGAGACCTTATCGCCCGCGATATCCGCGGCGCGCGGCGGCTGGGCATGCGAACCGTATGGAAACCCGCCCGACGAAAATCACCCATTAACCGCAGGCGTTTCAAACCGGACCACACCATCCGTATCATTACGGAACTTGAACCGATTGTGCGAGAAATCTTTCCCCCGATGGCCGAACTGAACATGGTCGGCTGAAGCGGCGTTTGGGTAACATGCCGTGAGATGCGCAACTCGCCGGAGATCCGGACATCGCCGCTCCATATCCAACCTTTCTCGATAATTGGCGTACAAACGGTATCATCGCCACAACGGCGACGGTATTGTATCGGCTTGTTCTTTTGGAAATCCGCTGACGACAGCAGAAAGGTATGAGGTCAATATGAAATTCATCATTCAGAAACGGGATTTACATCGGATGTTCCAGCAGCATATTTGACGTAAGTCGTTGTATTACAATTTGTTAAATGTGTTTTTTCGCATTTATGTGTAGCCACTAAAATATTGGCGTATTTCCGTTTTTCACTTGCATTGTCCTTTTATTCTCGTTATCATGGTGGCCACTATGCATCTGGATGAAGCTAAATCCGGCCCCTACGTTCGACACCTCCTACGCGAATCCTATCGCCAGGATGGTAAAGTCAAACATCGTACCATCGCCAATCTCTCCCGCTGCTCACCCGATGAAATACAGGCCATCCGGCTCGCCCTCCGACACAAAAATGATCTCACCTCTCTCGTATCAGTACGCGAAGATATTTCCCTCCAGCAGGGAACATCGGTCGGAGCCGTCTGGGCTCTCTACGATCTGGCCCGGCAGTTGGGAATCCAGGCGGCCCTGGGTTCTACCCGTCAGGGCAAATTGGCACTCTGGCAGGTCATCGCCCGTGCTCTTGATCAGGGCTCGCGTCTCTCGGCGGTACGCCTGGCCGCCAGCCACTGTGCCTGTGATATTCTGGGCTTGGATGGGTTTAATGAGGATGATCTCTACGCCAATCTGGATTGGCTTGATGAACACCAGCAGGCTATTGAAGATCGACTCTTTGCAGGCTCGAAACCGTCCGGTTCAAGTGGGCTTTTTCTCTACGACGGATGTTCCATCAGAATTTGATGCTTCGCAGGGCCATATGAGGCCGTAAAATCAACGGTTTTTGCGTCTCGACGG
>JBMFVY010000016.1:0-40262 GCA_049965755.1 Phycisphaerae bacterium
GCTAACTACATGCAATTACGATACTTATGCCCCCAAAACCCGCAACCTCCCGGCGGTTCGTGAATAATCCGGGATAGGGGTAGTCTTTGGACACAGTGGACACCGGTGGACACCGGTTTCCGTATGAGCATATAAATTGCTCTCATATAGCGTCATAGGGAAATCGGTGTCCAAGAGTGTCCACGGCGGCAAAACCCGCATTATTTTGAAAATAACGCCACTTTGTGGACACACCTGCGACTGCCATTTTGGCAACCTGTGGGTTCCGGAGGGGCTGGCAAGCTGGCGGAAAGGTGATACTTGATCAGGTGACGAGGAGAGCAAGGCAGGTATCGTGCGAGGCTCGATAGTGATGGCTTTTCCTACCACAGGGGAGGCAGGGGTTCGCGGAGGGCAGTCTGAACAATCGGGGCACCAGGCGGCGATTCATAACCGTCCGCGTGGTGCCGGTACGACAATCAAATATTGTACGGCAACCCGTGATGGTGGTCGTGGGCCACCGTCACCCAAGCGGGCCATACATTACTTCTTGACGGGCTCGTAGCCGGAGATAATCAGGTCCAGTTTGCCGGTGGCGGGGGAAATGATTAATCCATGCACCGGAAGATGCGGAGGCAGAAGCGGATGACGGCGGATCATATCGACGCTCTGCCGGACGCCGTCTTCGGCCCGGTCGAAGCCGCGCAGCCAATTTTCAAAATCAATACCGGCATTTTTCAGCGTGGAGAGAGTGACCTCGGGGATGCCGTGGGCCATTGCCTTATCAAGTATTTCGGTTGAATGGAGTCCGGTGACACCGCAGTCATGGTGGCCTACAACGGCGATTTCCTGCACGTTGAGCTTGTAAACGCCCACGATGATGCTGCGCATAACGGAACCAAAGGGATGAGTCACCAGGGCACCGGCATTTTTCAGGATTTTGACATCACCGTTGCGAACATTCATCGCATGGGGAAGCAGTTCCACCAGTCTGGAATCCATACAGGTGAGTATCAGCAGTTTTTTATTGGGGAGGGTATCGGTCTTGAAGGGTTCATATTGCCGATCCCGAACGAACGAAGCGTTAAACGCAAGTATTTCATCGAGCAAAGTCATGGTGCAAAGTCCAGAACATTGACATCGCCAACAGCGATCAGACGCCTGATTCGGATGTCAGGTTTGACTGGGGCGGGCCATCCGTGACGAAATTCCAAACTCACGACGCGGGAGCCCGCTTTTTACCTCTGCAAATCGCCCACGCTACACTTTGCCGATGAGTATGGATGTATTATGCCCGCCGAATCCAAAACTGTTGCTCATGGCATATTGAACCTTCGCCTCCCGGGCGCGATTGGGGACATAATCCAAATCGCAGAGAGGATCAGGCTCGTCATAATTGATGGTAGGCGGCAGCACGCCGCGATGCATGGCCAGACAGGCAATGGCCAGTTCGATTCCGCCGGAAGCGCCGAGGCTGTGTCCCAAGGCCCCCTTGGTTGAACTGACGGGGACTTTTTTGGCTGCCGGGCCGAAGGTTTTATGCACGGCGCGGGTTTCAGCCAAATCGCCCAGTTCGGTGCTGGTACCGTGGGCATTGATGTATTGCACTTGATCAGGGTTGATTCCCGCCTCGGCCAGGGCTTTATTCATGGCTTTCGCGGCACCGGTACCGTTTTCATCCGGCGCGGTAATGTGACATGCATCGCCAGTGGCTCCACAGGCGAGAATTTCGCCATAAATGCGGGCTCCGCGCTTTTTGGCCAGTTCGTATTCTTCCAGTACCACAACGCCGGCTCCTTCGGACATGACAAAACCGTCACGATCTTTGGAAAACGGCCGGGAGGCTTTTTCTGGTGCGTCATTGCGCGTTGAAAGAGCCCGGAGAGCACAAAATGCCGCCATCCCCAATTTTGTCATCGCGGCTTCAGCGCCGCCCGCCAGCATGACATCCGCCTCGCCGAAGGTAATGGAATGAAAAGCGTCGGCGATGGCATTGCCTGACGTTGCGCAGGCCGTTGCGGTGGCGGAGACCGGACCGCTTAAGCCGAATTGGATGGACAAATTACCGGCGGCAGCGTTTACCATGAGCCGGGGGACGGTAAACGGTGAAACACGTCCCACCCCCTTGGCCAACATCTTGTCGTACTGCTGTTCCATTTCTTCGATACCGCCGATACCAGAACCGACAATCACCCCGCAGCGATCGCGGTCAAGGGTTGAAAAATCGATGCCGGAATCCAGCACGCTGCGAATCCCCGCAGCCATGCCGTAAAGAGCGAAACGATCCAGCCGCTTGGCCTCTTTGTGCCCGATGATATCTTCGTAATGAAAATCTTCGGGGGTAATTTCACCCCCGATACGGACGGGATACGCGCTGACATCAAATCGAGTCAATGTGCGTATTCCACACTTACCGTCGAGCAGTCGCCCCCAGAAAGTATCGAGAATATCGCCCAAGGGTGTAACAATTCCCAGGCCGGTAATGACAACTCGACGTTTGGTCATAGGCGGGAAGAATCTCCAAAGAAGATGTAAGCCCGCTCACAAAACCATTGGGATGGTGGGAGCGGGCCCACAAATACCTGCGATGCGATAGATCAGGGCCGAATCGCTCAGGATTCCGCTTCCGGCGTCTGCTTGGCGGCAACGGCTTTGATGTAATCAATCGCCTGACCGACGGTTTGGATTTTTTCCGCCTCTTCATCGGGGATGGAGGTTTCAAACTCGTCTTCAAACTCCATGACCAGCTCGACGGTGTCGAGGCTGTCGGCATTGAGGTCGTTGACAAAGTTGGTTTCGCGGGTAATTTCGGCTTTATCGACCCCCATTTGCTCCGCCACGATGTCGATCACCTTCTGTTCAATCTGATCCATATCAGCCATATCAAACGGCCTCCAATAAAAACTCTGGCATACACAGGAACCGGACGTTCACTTCTACAATCGCCGGGTCCTTTAAGTTAGCCTGACTCACAAAATTTATCAACATAACACTTCACCCATCCGGTCACGTACCGGCCCGCTGCCTACATGGACATCCCGCCGTCCACCGCGATCACCTGTCCGGTGATGTATCCTGCCGCATCCCCGGCCAGAAAGCTTACCACATGGGCCACCTCAGCCGGCGTTCCGAAACGGCGGAGCGGGATCATCTCCTGCACTTTTTCCTTGATCTGCGGAGGCAGCACATCGGTCATATCCGTTGTGGTAAAGCCGGGAGCCACGCAGTTGGCGGTCACCTGCTTGCCCGCCAGTTCACGGGCGATGGATTTGGTCATACCGATGAGCCCGGCTTTGGAAGCCGAATAATTCACCTGGCCCGCATTTCCGATGATGCCCGAAACCGACGCGATGTTGATGATGCGCCCCCATTTGGCGCGAATCATTGATCGGGCCGCCGCGCGGCAGGCAACAAACGCCGCACGCAGGTTGATGTTGATGACATCATCAAAATCTTTATCTTCCATTCGCATGAACAGGCCGTCGCGCGTGATGCCCGCGTTATTCACCAACACATCAAGCCGCCCGTGCGTTTCGATGATCTGCTCCACACCCGCCGCCAGTGCGATGCCGTCGCCGACATCAAGGGCCAGGGCCTCGACTGAATGCCCGGCGGCCGTAAGCCCGGCCACGAGACCGGCAAGCTTTTCACCATTGCGTGCCACGGCGACGACGTGCATCGAATCGGCGGCCAGACGCTGCACAATGGCCTCCCCAATACCGCGGGAACCACCGGTGACAAAAGCAACTCGCTTATTCTGTGTTGTGGACATGACAATACCTCTGTTCGGGACTCACTTACGAGAGCGATTCAATGTCCGCAATCGTTGAAACGTTTACCACACGGGCCTTACGGTTGATTTTTCGCATCAGACCGGAAAGCGTCCGACCGGGTCCGATCTCCAAAAATTCCTCAAACCCTTCACGCTGCAGGCCTTCCATGCACCGCTGCCATTGAACCGGCGCGACGATCTGATTGATCAACTGCAGCTTAATCTCCAGCGAGGAGGTACCGTGCGGCGCAGCGGTCACATTGCTGAGCACCGGCGACGTCGGTGGTTGAAATTCTACCGGTTCGAGTACCACGCTCATGGCGTCGGCGGCACTCTGCATCAACGGCGAGTGGAATGCACCTGCCACACTCAGCGGCACACTCCGCACACCCAACTCCGTCGCAATCTCCGCGGCCTTGGCGCAGGCGTTTATACTACCGGAGAGAACAATCTGGCCCGGCGCATTGAGGTTGGCCGGAACGATGACGCCAAAGCTTCGTGCCCGCTCGCATATTTGCCCGGCGAGAGCTTCATCGGCGCCCACCAACGCAAGCATGGTGCTGGGATTCTTTTCGGCGGCCTCCTGCATGAGCCGCCCCCGCGAGCGAACCAGTTTTACCGCCGATTCAAAATCAACGGCGGCGGCCAGATGAAGAGCCGTATATTCCCCAAGCGACAAACCGGCATAGGCGGCGGGAGGTGTCGGTAGCTTGCCAAGCGACTCCAAGACACGATAAATCGCCACGCTGGTAACGAAGATCGCCACCTGCGCGTTATCAGTGGCCTGCAGCGTGGCCTCAGGACCTTTGAAACAAATCTGAGAGATCTTCTGCTTGAGAATATCATCGGCGGCGTCATAAACCTGCGCCGCAACGGGAAATTGCTCATAAAAATCGGCACCCATGCCGACATGCTGGGCACCTTGGCCGGGACATAACAGTGCGAATTGCTTCAACTTTAACGCTCTCCTGCCGTTATGGCTTACAGTTTTAGAGTTTCACCGTGGCGGTTGCCCACGTCAACCCGCCACCGATCCCAATAATGACAATCCAATCTCCCCGGCCGCATCGACCGGCTCGAATTGCCTCATCGAGAGCGATGGCCACCGATGCGGCTGATGTGTTCCCGTACCGGTCAATATTGATGAACATTCGGTCGGCGGCAAGACCGATCTTTGTCGCCGCACTGTCGATGATCCTGGCGTTGGATTGATGCGGAATCACCAGCTTGATCTGATCCGGAGTAAGCTTGCAGGCATTCATCGCCTTTTCGATGCTCTCGGCCATCTGGGCGACGGCAAATTTGAAAACTTCCCTTCCACTCATCTTGAGCGTATGGAGCTTTGCATCCACGCTGGCCGTGGTGGCGGGATGACGCGATCCCCCTGCGGGAACATGCAGCAGCATGGCACCGGAGCCGTCAGCCCCAAGTTCAAAGGCCTGCACGCCCGCCCCGTGGTCGGTGGTTTGTTTCAAAACAGCGGCTCCGGCACCGTCACCAAAAAGGATACATGTTGAACGGTCGGTATAGTCGGTGATGCGTGAGAGCGTTTCGGCCCCGATCACCAGCACCGTTTTTGCCGAGCCGGTCTTAATAAAATTGGTTGCCGTCACCAGCGCGTAGACAAAGCCGGAACAGGCGGCATTGAGGTCCATCGCGCCGATGCCTCTGCGACACCCGAGCGCGTGCTGAATCAGACAGGCGTTGGAAGGGGTAGGCATATCGGGCGTGATGGTGGCGCAGATGATGAGATCAATTTCTTCCGGGCGCGTGCCGGATGATTCCAAAGCCCGCCGTGCAGCGACGACTGCCAGAGTCGCACTTGATTCATCGGGCGAGGCGATGCGGCGTTCACGGATGCCGGTTCGCTGGACGATCCACTCATCTGACGTATCGACCATTTTTTCAAGGTCAAAATTAGTCAATTTACGCTCAGGCAGAGCGCTTCCGGTACCGGCGATCAGCGCGCCATGCAGGGTCATTTGCGGGGGCACTCCTCATTAAAATTCCAACCGCGCAACAGAAGTCGAAAGGATAACGCGGTTGAGGACACAACGCCAATGCGATTCTGCAAATTAACTGGAAACTCCCGCCCCCAATGCGGAGACGATACGATCATTGACTTCCAGATCCAGAGCGTGTTTGGCCGTTTTCACCGCATTACGGATGGCACGTGTCCCCCCCGACCCATGAACCTTCAGGAACACACGCGAAAGGCCCAGAAGCAGGGCCCCGCCGTACTCTTCGTGATCAAATCGAGCGACCACGGATTTAAGCACCGGCGCCAAAGCCGAAAGGGCTTCCGGCGAATGTGCGGCTGCCGCTGACTTGAACTGCCCCAGCAGCGACATGGATAACCCCTCGACCACCTTCAGAACGGTGTTGCCGGTGAAACCGTCGGTCACCACCACATCGCAACAATCGGAGAAGATATCGCGCCCTTCCACATAGCCGACGAAATTTAACGATGGATCAGCCGCCAGCAGGGCTTTGGCCTCTTTGACAAGCGGGGTTCCTTTTTCATCTTCCGTGCCGATGTTCAGCAGGCCTACCCGCGGGCGGGTTTTCCCGAAAAGCACTTCGCTATATATCGATGATAAATGGGCGTACTGATGCAGATGGATCGGTTTGGCCTGCACATTCGAGCCAGCATCACACAGGAGGCAGTATCCGGCGGATGTGGGAAGCGTCACGGCAATGCCCGGTCGCTCCACGCCCGGAAGCGGCTTGATGAATAAGACACCGGCGGCGGTCAGCGCCCCGGTGTTACCGGCGGAGATCACGGCATCCACTTTACCGTCTGCCGCCAACCGAACCATTTTTACAATTGAACTGTCCCGTTTCTGACGCACGGCCTCAACCGGGGATTCATCCATGCCGATCACCTGAGAGGCATGGACAATCTCAATCCGGGGATCGGGATTGCGGAGATGTTTTTTAATAACATCCTCAGCACCGACCAAAACCAATTGATCTTCGCTGCCAAGGAGCGATAATGATTCAACCGCTCCGGCGATCATCGGCTCGGGAGCTTTGTCTCCGCCCATGGCATCAATGGCGATGCGCATCAATTCCCTTCAAACTGATATGTCGTCACAAGGCAACGCGGGACGGCATGCACCGTCCGCTTTACTCCGACGCGTCCTGTTGCTTCTTCTTTTTCTTGTCAGGGAGGATCAATCCCAAATCCGGCCGGACATACCCGCAGCGGCTACACATGCGGTGCGGCAGACGATCATGACCGCACTTGGGACACGAATGGTACCCAACTGCCGTCAAAGCATGGTGCGCACGACGCATGCCCTTACGGGATTTGCTGGTTCTGGCTACGGGAAGCATCACTACACTCCACCGGCAAAAACAAAAAGTCGGCCGGGAGCGCTGCCGATTCGCACTCACCAGCAAAAAATTTCATTGGGAACCCAGTCACCATGGCGGCCAATCCGCCTGATGGCTGGGACCCTGCCCTCGACGCCTCATAGCGTTTAGGAGCAGAAAGGCTACGAAGAAATTCGCTGAAAGTCAAGGATAATGTCGGCCACAGCTCCGGCCGTTGCTGCTGGGCAAGCGGGACCAGTAAGCGCGGAGGCCATATCGCCTACCCGTTGTGCAGGGCCATGAAAAATTGGGTCGCGGCAGCATGAAGCTGCGGGTTGCCGGACACCAACGCATGGGCAATAAAGCCCGGCGCGTGCTGGGCCAGACCGCCGGGTCCCCAGCCGTGATGCGGGCTACCGCCTGGGGCGCCATTGGGCCCACCGGCCGCCTGATGCTGTTTTGCCCACTTAGCGTGCATTTTTCGCATCATTTGGAAGCGAGCTTTGGCCTGTTCTACGATTTGGTGTTGGACGGCAGGGGACGCATGGGCGAATTCAAGCAAAAATGCCTCAAATCGCACCTGCATTTGCCGATGAAATGCCATCCGCTGGGCGCGTGTCATCTTGCGCCAGTTCATGTGGTGAAACCCGCCCGCAGGAGGATGAAAGAACGGGAACTGCGGAGCCTTGCCCTTATCGGCCGCCACCAGTTTCGCCACCGCCGCGTTTTCAGTCAGTTGGTTGTTAGCGCTGGCACGGCCGATAAAATCCCAACCGAAAACCGCCGCCACCAAGACCAGTAAGCTGGCCAGCAAAATGACATTCCGTTTTTGTTTCTTTTCCATGATGCCATTCCTTATAAATATTCAGAGAGCCCAGCTTTCCAAACCACTGTCAATGCCACGTCGGCATTCCGCTGGATGCGGATATATCCGTCACATTTCCCACATGCCAATCGGCAAAAAGGATGTTTTCACTGTCCGGGTTCCCGCGGGGCCCATGAAAATTGGAAAAGTCCGCCAACACCCATGTGCCTGAGGCATGGAGAATGGGATAGAGGAGAACGGGATTCTGTGCAGGCCCGATCTTCCAATTCTGAATTCGCTCGCCCGAGAGGCTCATGTTGTATTGATAACTGGTTCCTTCCGCCGCGAAATAGGATATATACGTCTGGCCGGTGAGGGAATTAACAAAACCCTGATCGTCGGCCGGGCATGCCCAGGCGGCAGGATTGGTGACATAGTTTTTCAAGACGGACACGATCGTGGGTGCGGGGTCTACGACCCCATTGGGCGTGATTACTTCCGTATTGACGGTGGGCATCATGGCTGCGGCAGGCATGACCTCATTATTGTCCTCCTGCAGATACCCTTCAAACCCGACGCCGATGTCTTTTAATTGGGCCGCGCAGGCGGTCCGCTCCGCATCCTGCCGGGCGGTTTTGAGTGCCGGCAAAAGGAGCCCAATCAGCAAAGCGATGATACTGATGACGACAAGCAATTCCACCAAGGTAAAACCTTTGCGAGATCGAACACGCATAACAAACTCCCGCTTTTCGCCTACCAGCAATTCTTATCAAAATCAGTGCAGGGTTGGAAAAGAATGTATTTCCATAGAGAGCCTGGGGACACCCCAAGCCGAAACCCGCGGAAATCCCAAACTGCTCCTACCCGAGAGTTCCTTACTGCTGTTAAACGCGGATAAACCGCCAATGTTGCACCATTTGCTCGGGCGGTGAATTTGCAGCGGGCCTTCGGCCTGGATATCACCGGCTTGCATCCCTGAGCAAACCCAAGAAACCCAAAATGCCCCAAAGTACTCCGGCGACGATTGCTTTATTATGATCTTGACCAAGCCCCGGCGGAAGATGGCGGCAAAACCCACCCGGATCCCCGAGCGTATGGATGCTATCAAGCAGCCCCGCGTTATTGTCAGACCGCTGCCCAGGCCGTTATTATCGCCGGAAACGCATGGGTTGTCTCGCGCAGAAAGGTGAAGTTATGAAAAATATCGATGTCACAAAGGTTCCAAACACCCCCCTGCCGTCGAGACGGGATGTGTTAAAGCTGAGTGCCATGGCGATGGCGGTCGGCAGTACGGCAGTTTTTGCCACCGATGCACAAGCCAAATCGGCATCAGGCGTTGCTCGCGATGGATCGCGGTTTGATGAACGGATCGATGAGGGGTGGAGATTTCTCAAGCAAGGATTTCCCGGAGGCCAAGCCGTCGATCTAGACGACACCGCGTGGGACAAGGTGGATCTGCCACATACCTACAATGGTCACGATGGTCAGACCGGTGCCCCCTATTATCGCGGCCCGGCGTGGTATCGCCGAGATTTATCCCTGCCGAAAGCAGAGGCAGCCGATCTGACGAAGCAATTTTTCCTTTATTTTGAAGGGGCGGGGACCATAACGGAAGTTTATTGTAACGGCCGCTCCGCCGGCGGACATATCGGCCTCTTCGCCGGTTTCTGCGTGGACATTACCCCATTTATTAATCGGACCGGACGAAATATTTTGGCGGTGCGTGTAGATAACGCCTACAACGACACGATTGCACCCCTGAGCGGCGATTTTAATATCGACGGAGGCCTCTATCGACATGTGCGGCTACTGATACTGGATGCTCTGGCCATCAGCCCGCTGGATGATGGTGCCCCAGGAGTCTATATCAAGCAGGTGCGTGTCACGCCCGAAAAAGCGCATCTGGAGATCACGGCAATGCTGCGCAACGCTACGCCGGACGAAAAACATGCGACGCTGCGCTATGCCATTTTAGATCATGCCGGGAAGGAAGTGCTCACCGCATCGGCGTCTCAGAATGCACCTGCCGGTGAAACGACGGCGTGCGTCCGGACTGCGGTGCTCGATCACCCACACCTCTGGAACGGACGAGAGGACCCGTATCTTTATAAAGTAAAAGCTGAAGTTTTTGACGCCGGGCGACGCACCGATGTATTAACCCAGCCGCTGGGTGTGCGATTTTTTCACATCGACCCGGACCGCGGTTTCTTTCTCAATGGCAAATCCTATCCGCTGCGGGGCGTATGCACGCACGAAGACCGCCCGAATATCGGCCGCGCCGTGAGCGACGCCGATTACCGCGAGGACCTGCAGATCATTCATGAAATCGGGGCGACGTGTGTACGGATGGCCCATTATCAGCATGCGCAACCATCGTATGATGCGGCGGACGAATTGGGTCTCGTGGTGTGGGCGGAAGACGGGCTGGTCAATAGCGTAGCGCACAACGACGAATTTGACACCCATCAGCTTCAACAGGTGCGTGAGCTGATCAAGCAGAATTTCAATCATCCATCAATCTGTTTCTGGAGCATGTTCAACGAGTTGGGGAACAGGGGGCGACATAATCCCGGCTACGAGCTGGTTGAAAAAATCAATGCCGAAGCACATCGACTGGATCCTACCCGCCTGACCACTGCGGCCGACAACCTCGCCCCGGAAAATCCCATCGGCTACATCACCGATATCATTGCGTTTAACCGCTACCCGGGATGGTATGGCGGGAAGATGACCGAATTTGCGGAAATTCTCGACAACATTCGGAAAGTAGTGGACGGCAACGTCCCGCATCGTTGCGTCGGGATGAGCGAGTATGGCGCCGGTGCGAGTATCTTCCAGCACGAAACGCATGTGACACAACCGAACCCGGGAGCCTATTGGCATCCGGAAGAATATCAGGCCCTGCTGCATGAGCATGCGTGGGCGGCCATTAAAGCCCGTCCTTGGCTATGGGGGACGTTTCTGTGGGTGATGTTCGACTTTGCGTCGGCATTTCGCCACGAGGGGGATCATCCGGGGAAGAACGACAAAGGGCTGGTGACGCGCGACCGCAAGACGCGCAAGGACGCCTTTTATTTTTACAAAGCCCAGTGGACGACGGAGCCTTTTGTCTACATCACGGACCGCCGCTTCAAATGTCGCCCCGATCAACATGCCGTTTTCAAGGTTTATTCCACCTGCCGACGGGTGGAACTCTGGCTCAACGGCGAATCGCTCGGTGAGCGTGAGGGAGTGGACGGCGTATTTGTCTGGCCGGAGGCAAAACTCAGCGAGGGGCAGAATCGCATCCGTGCGGTGGGACGCCATGCGGGCGGTCAGGTGAAGGATTTTTGTACGATTGTGCATGATCCACGAGCGCCATATCATGCGACGTACCGGTAATAGGGCAGAAAGATTTTTGCCCGTTCGGACCGCAGCAGCGGTTAAGGGTGAACACGGACGGCGGGTTAAACGATGCTAAGTTTTCAAAATCGTTGTATGATTCCATTGAAAGGATATTTTTATGATGATAACCAGACGATCCGCATTGATTACCGGCGCGCTTTACCTATTTGCGTCGCTGGTGGTATTGGCAGGCGGGGGCATTTCCAAGGCGATGGCCACGCAGGCGTGCATCCCGTCTTCGGGTGGCACACCGATGATTTTGTCTTCACAGGCCGATTCTCGCCCGCTTGCCCATCGAACCGGCCCAAGGGCCTCGATGCCCGCCGCTAAGGCGAAACAGACAATTACCATTACTGTCTTGCCGGGTAAAAAAACCGGAATTAAAGGGCCGGATGGCTTGCACCATGACATGATCGTCCCGTCGAATTTTGTGCTTTACAAAGGGCAGAGGACGACACTGGTTATCTATAACTACGATGAAGGCCCGCATAGTATCACATGTGGTGCGTTAGGGCTGAACATCATCATAAAGCCGGCTGTTAAAGCCGGAAAGGTTCCTTCGCGAACGGTTTGCACCTTCACGCCGGTAAAAAAGGGGACTTTTCGTTGGCACTGCGTGATGCCCTGTGATGGCGGCGGCCATCACTGGGCGATGTCCCGGAGCAAGCAGGGGCCCTGCCAAAATGGGTATATGGCGGGCTATTTTATCGTGCTGCAATAGCGGGCGATGAAGGACTCGATGGGAAACGCTGATCAGTCGCGAGATAAATTTCTCCCGCCTGCGGCGGAGAGGTTTCTCACCAACTGACTTAAGGGCAGGCTCCGCCGCCGGAGATTCTGGCGGATTTCAACCAGCTGCTGAGCGGGGTCAAGGAGGAATTCAAGCTCTCCTAAGGCACGGGTTCCAGTCCGAACGGAAAAATTTTTTCAAATATTCCTGCCTTTGGAGCGGGCCATGGCGGTCGGCAGCGCTGAAAAGCCGCGGTTTGCGACATCACGGTTTGGATTACGCGGGGATGCTGATATATGATTGAAAGTTTGGCCTGGCTGGGGAAAAGACACCCTTACACCGGAGCCCGTGGAGTAGTTGAATGGCGCTTAGACATATCCGCATCATCGGTGCCCGCGAGCACAACCTGAAAAATGTAAGCTTGGATATTCCACGGGATCAGATGGTGGTCATCACCGGGCTTTCAGGATCCGGCAAAAGCTCGCTGGCGTTTGATACTATTTATGCCGAGGGACAGCGGAAATATGTGGAATCGCTCTCGGCCTACGCCCGGCAATTTCTGGAACAGATGCAGAAACCGGACTGCGATGAAATTGAGGGCCTCCCCCCCACCATCGCCATTGAACAGCGGAGCGGATCGAGCAATCCACGGTCAACCGTTGCCACGACGACCGAAATCTATGACTACATGCGTGTGCTCTGTGCGCGGGTCGGACTGCCGCACTGCTGGGTCTGCGGAACGCCGATTGCCAGCCAGAGTTCAACGCAGATTGTGGACAACATTCTCGCCTGGCCGGAGGGGACGCGGATCATGGTGCTCTCACCGCTGGTGAAGGGGCAGAAGGGGGCGCACCGCGAAGTGCTTGAGGCGATGACGCGGCAGGGCTTTGTACGCTGCCGGGTTGATGGGGATATTTATGAAATCAAATCCGCTCCGGCAATGGATAAGAAATTCAAGCATTCCATCGACGCGGTGGTGGATCGACTGGTGATCAAGCCGGAGATACGCACCCGGCTGGCGGATTCGGTGGAGCTTTCACTGAAGCTTTCCGACGGGCTGGTGATCATCGCCCGCGAAACCGACGGGAAGTGGGCGGACCATACGTATTCGAGTAAATATGCCTGCCCGCACCACCCGGAATCGTCGCTGTCGGAACTTTCGCCGAGGCTCTTTTCGTTCAACAGCCCCTACGGGGCCTGCCCCGGCTGCGACGGACTGGGGACGATATTGGAATTTGATCCGGAGCTGATCGTGCCGGACCCGTCGCTGCCGGTGGCCGATGGCGCCTTG
Source organism: Phycisphaerae bacterium (assembly GCA_049965755.1). Lineage (GTDB taxonomy): Bacteria > Planctomycetota > Phycisphaerae > WQYP01 > WQYP01 > JAJZGD01. Next base: position 13,280 of record JBMFVY010000016.1, read on the forward strand.
GAGCCGCTGCGGCGCAACGGCAAGCGAATGAATATTTACTATAACCGGATGCTGCGGCAGTTCTGTGAAAATTTCGGCGTGGACGGGAGCACGCCGTATGAGGATCTGGATAAAAAAATCGCCCAGATTCTCATGTACGGCACCACCGCCAAGGATAAGACACGCTACGGGCATGCATTTGAAGGGGTCTTGCCGCACCTGGAAAAACGCTTCCACAATACGGAAAGCGAGTTTGTCAAATCGCGGCTGCATCAGTATCTGAGCGAACAGCCGTGCGAAAAGTGCGGCGGCGCCCGGCTTAAACCTCAGGCCCTGGCGGTGAAGGTGGCGGGGAAAAACATCCGCGAGATGGCGGCGATGACGGTGGCGGAATCGCTCGAGTTTTTCAAGGGGATCGCGCTCAAGGGAGAGCAGGAAATCATTGCGGCGCCCATCTTGAAGGAAATTATTTCGCGCCTCGGCTTCATGAATAATGTCGGATTGGGGTACCTGACGCTGGATCGGCAGACGGGGACGCTTTCCGGCGGTGAGGCGCAGCGAATTCGGCTGGCGACACAGGTGGGGTCGGGGCTGGTGGGTGTCTGCTACGTGCTGGATGAACCGACCATCGGGCTTCATCAACGCGATAATGAACGGCTGATCAAAACCCTGCGGCATCTGACCGATATCGGCAACACCACGATTGTGGTGGAACATGACGAAGACACCATCCGCGCCGCCGACTGGCTCATTGATGTGGGCCCGGGGGCCGGGTCGCACGGCGGGCGGATTATGGCTCAGGGGCCGGTGCAGGAAGTGCTTCAATCGCGGGAGAGCATCACGGCCAAATATCTCACCGGCGAATTTCAGATCACGGTACCGACCGAGCGGCGCCATGTAGATCCGGCACGGGTGCTCAAGGTGATCGGTGCGGAAGAGAATAACCTGCGTAATATTGATGTCACCTTTCCGCTGGGGGTTATGGTTTGCGTGACGGGTGTTTCCGGATCGGGCAAATCGTCGCTGGTGAACCATGTGCTGCTGCGGGCGCTAAAGCGGCATTTCTATGCCAGTCGGGAACATCCGGGCAAGCACCGCCGCCTTCAGGGGCTGGACAATGTGGATAAGGTCATTGAGATTGACCAGTCACCGATCGGGCGGACACCGCGCAGCAACCCTGCAACCTATACGGGGGTATTTGATCTGATCCGCCAGCTATATGCCCAGACGCGTGAGGCTCGGATGCGCGGCTATGCGTTGGGGCGATTCAGTTTTAATGTAACCGGCGGGCGATGCGAAAGCTGCATGGGGCAGGGCGTGAAGCGGATCGAAATGCACTTTCTGCCGGATGTGTTTGTGGTATGCGATGAATGCCGCGGCACCCGCTACAACCGTGAAACATTGGAAATCAAATATCGCGGCAAATCGATTGCCGACGTGCTGGCCATGCGGGTGGAGGAGGCACTCCAGTTTTTTGACAACTTTTCCCATATCCGGGCTCTGCTCGGTGCGCTCAATGATGTGGGCCTTTCCTATGTGCAGCTCGGGCAGTCGAGCACCACACTTTCCGGCGGCGAAGCACAGCGGATTAAACTGGCAACTGAGCTGGGCAAACCGGCCACCGGCCATACGATTTACATTCTGGACGAGCCGACCACCGGGCTGCATTTTGCGGATATCCACAATCTGCTGCATGTGCTCAATCGCCTGACCAACGCGGGCAATACGGTGATTGTCATCGAGCATAATCTGGATGTGATCAAATGCGCGGATTGGATCATCGACATGGGGCCGGAAGGGGGAGCCGGCGGCGGTACGGTGGTGGCCACGGGCACGCCGGAGGATATCGCCGCCCATCCGCGCAGCCATACGGGCCGATTTCTTAAGACCAAGCTGGAAGCCCGCCCGCTGGCGGAGGCGGTCTGACGCATGGAATGGACCGGGCAGTCGGCATTGTGGTTTTCCCGCGCGGCGCTGCGGCAGATCGATCTTCGCGCTGAGGCCGACTACGGCCTGACGCCGGTTGTACTGATGGAAAACGCCGGGCGTGAGCTGGCCCATATCACCCATAAATACACCGAGCCGTCATCGGAGATACTCATTCTCATCGGCCGGGGGAACAACGGCGGGGACGGCTTGGTGGCGGGGCGGCATCTGGCCAACGCGGGGTATCGGGTGACATTCGCCTCGCCGTGGGCGGCGGATGATTTTTCGCCGCTGGCCGCCGCCGGACTTCGGACGGCCCAGGCGATGGGCCTGCCGCTGCGGGAAAGGTTTAGCGCCGCGGCGATGAATGAATGGCGGGATCGCAGTGCCGTGCATGATGTGATACTCGACTGCCTTTTCGGAGTCGGGCTTAACCGCAACATGGAGGCCCCCATCTGCGAATTGATCACGGCGGTGAATGAATCGATGCGCCGCGTGATGAGCTGCGATATTCCATCCGGTCTGGATTGTGATACCGGGGAGACATGGGGAGAGTGCATCTATGCTTCGCATACAGTGAGTTACTGCGGCATGAAGATCGGCTTTCATCACCCCGCGGCCATGGCGGCGCTCGGGCAGGTGTCGATGGGTGATATCGGGGTGCCGCGGCAACTGCTGGCGAAACTGGCGCTGCCGGAACCGACATGATGCCGGATGGGAGAGACACGCGGCGGCGTGATGCGGCGCAGGCCGGGGCATCGGCTGCCCCCCATCGTGCAGGGGCGGGAAAAACGGATGACATGCGATAAGACTGACATTCGAAACGCTCCATCCATCCGCGTGCTCACCCCGCACGGAATGGGCGCTATCGCCGTCATCGAACTTCGCGCCGCCGATGCCGCCCATATCATTTCCGCACTCACCGGGGAGTTGAAATCGGGCATCGCATTGAGATCGATTGCATCTGATGACGGCGTCATCGATGAAGTGCTGATCGTGCGCCGTGCACCGAATCATTATGAACTTCACTGTCACGGCGGCGTGATGGTGGTGGAGAAACTGGTGCGGCGGCTGGCGCAATGCGCAGGCGACGAGGAGCTGGGTGCAAAAGCTCTGGAACTCTGGTGTCATCCGCAATCCGATATCCCGCCCGTAGAAACCCTCTGGGGGTTGCGCATGCTGACCCAAGCCCGGCGCAACAGCCTCGGTCGCTGGGCGCTGGAACAGCAATCCGCGCTGAAAACCGACGGTTCGGTCAGCATAAAACGCGCAGCGCAGTGGATCGCTACCGCATCGGCCGATCTGCATCGATTTTTGAGCGGCGAGGTCCGCATGGCCATGATCGGCCCACCCAATGCGGGAAAATCGTCGCTGGCGAATTTCTGGCTCGGCCATCCGATGAGCGTAACGAGCGATATCCCCGGCACCACACGCGACTGGGTGGAACAGACGGTCATTGTGGCAGCCGATGATATTGACATGGCGGCCCGGCTCACCGATACCGCCGGCATGCGGCACACCGAGGATGAACTCGAACGGCTTGCGATTGATCGCGGCATCGGCGCATTGTCGGGGGTGGATATTATTCTGATCGTCATGGATGCCACACACTTGGGAACACTGGAGCACCTTGCGGATGAGGCGTGGGGATGGGCAGAGAGTCACGGCGTTGGAGATCAATTGCGTTCATCGCGGTGGCTGGCGGTGGGCAACAAATGCGATCGTCTGGAGCGGATGCCGGGAGCGGGAGTTGGCGGATGGAATGCGGTGTGGATCAGTGCGATTCACGGAACCGGGATTGCCGACTTGCAGCGACAGGTGCTGACACTTTTGGGTGTGCCTCGCGGTCTGCGATATCCCGTTTTATCCGCCGCCCGACTGGAGCAACTCTTCCGGATCACCGCCGCACGCGATGATACGGAGATGCTCTCGGCGCTGGGCCGAATGGCCGCCGACGACGAATTACTTTTTTAATGTATCAGGCTTGGGATGGGTCGCCATATTCCCGGTCGCGTGAAATGCCGTGCCGGAGGGCAGCCTCTTTGTGCGGGGCATCAGTTTGAAAAGTGTCTGCATATGATGGCCGTCGTTGATGCGGTAGACGATCCGGATGCGGCGATGCTGAGATCGGGCAATGGCCTGCACGGCCTGCAGAAATTTTCCCTTGTCACGGGTGAGAATGAAGATCGGCTGGTGCGATGGGAAGTGCATTTGCTGCATCTGCCGTGGGCTTTCAAGGGGAAGAATATGATTGGCGTAATACAGAACACCCAGCCAGATTTCATCACCGGTCAGCGTATAGATGCGATGGCGGCCGGCCATGGCCATCATCTCCCGCGTCGGTAGCCGATACCGGCTGACCTGATACCCTTTGCCGGTAAAATAGGCCCAGTTGACGGAGAGCATCAGGAGCCAGGATGCAGCGGCAAAGACGCCGAAGGCGGCGATGAATCTGCGATTGAACTCCAATCTCCAGATGAGAACGCCGGCGCATGCAAGGATGGCGGCCAGCAAACACCAGCCGGGAAGCGTGAGGGTGGCCAGCGCCGGTTTAAGCAGGGAGAGTGCCTGCATCAGTGTCCAGTGTCCGTCATGCCAGACGGGCGGCCGGTGGGATAGCGCGGTGAGGATCGCGACGACGGCAAACCCGACACCCGTACCGATGAACAAAATGGCCTGTGCCGCCAGCATGAGACCGGCTGGCTTTTCGATGGGAACCTCGCGTTTGAGGCGTACAAATTCCTGCCAGACTAATCCGATGAGCAGAGCCGCAAATGGAAATTGCTGCAGAGCGTAACGCTGTTTTTTCTGATGCGGAATCGTCAGCAGAATCAGTCCCACCACCAGCACGATCCAAAATAACCAGCGGCCGCGTTTCTCCGTTTCATCGGGGGCGGGATCGGAATTCGTCGGCAGAAACGGGACGGCGAGGCCGGCCATCAGGGCGACGGTCCAGGGGAACACCCACGCTAAAATGCCGAAATAATACCAGTCGGATTGGGTGTAGCTCTTTCCCGGTGCGCCGACGTATCGAGTGAACTGATGAGTCCAGACCAGCCATGCGTTTCCACCATATTGAGCGTGATACCGCGCGGCCACGGCGAAAAGCCACGGAGCGAAGACCACGATGGAAGCGATCAGGGCGACGACGACGGCGAGATACGCGCGGCCGCTGCGGCGATGGAAAATAATTATCCAGAGGCCCAGAGGAAGCAGCGCGTACATGGGATTGACGGGACCTTTGCTGAGCACCGCCAGTCCCAGCGCGGCACCGCCGAAGGTGGCCCAGCCGATCCAGCGTCTCTCCCGCTCAATGGCGTGCAGGAGTCCCCAGAAGCCGATGGTGGTAAATGCGGTGCAGTAGATATCGTATGAGGCCAGGCGCGACTGCCGGACGAACACCACCATGCTCGCCAGAGCGATGGCGGAAAACAGACCGAGAATCCGGTCGCGCGACATCGTATTTCCAATGGCGTAAGTCGCCCAGCAGGTGAGCACCCCCAAGATGACCGACGGCAACCGGAGCACCCAGAGTGAATCGGTATGCAGCAGTGTGCCCAGCCCCGCCGGTATCCATACGGGGAGGGGCGGCTTTTTCATCCGCGGCAGGCCGCCGAGCGTGGGGAGCAGCCAGTGTCCATCACGGTACGCCTCGCGAATGGGCACCAGATTGAAAAGCTCCATCATGTCGCGGGCATTGCCGGTGCCCAGCGCCAGAAGATAGAGCGGCAGGGCGAAGCCTGCGATGAGCAGCAGAGCGGCCGTATGGGAGATCACCGGCCGATCGGTCAGTAATTTTGCATCGGCTGGGATGGTGTTATTCGGGCTCTTCACTTCGCCTCTCGGGTAATTTCTTCATGAATGGGCGGCGATCCTGTAATCATGGCTACCCTTCGCGGACGCACGGGCATGCCGCGGACCACCATCCCATCGCGGCGAATTTCGCGGATGGCGTATACGGGTTTATGCTGCGATTCAAAATAGACGCGCGAGATGAGTTCGGCCAGCAGTCCCGTGGAAAAAAGCATCATCGACATCATCAGGAGCATGGCGCCGAGAATCAGAAGCGGGCCGTGAGATTCCAGAATCGACATGCCGCGAATCTTTTCAATCAACAGAAACAGGCCGATCAGGGCGGAAAGCACAAAGGGCACCAGCCCGATTTTTCCGAAAAAGTGCAGCGGCCGGGTGAGGTAGCTGTTGAGAAATTTAATCGTGAGCAGGTCCAGCATCACGCGAAACGTGCGGCCGATGCCGTAATTGGATGGCCGATACGGGGCCTGAATATTTTTGATCGGTATTTCGGTGATGGTGGCACCGGCCATGGCAGCAAGTGCGGGGATGAACCGATGCGAATCGCCGTAGAGATTCAGATGATCGATGACATCCTTCCGGTAGGCCTTGAAGGTAGTGCCGAAATCGTGAATGTTGACCCCGGATATTTTGCGTATGAGCCAGTTGGCGGTCATGCTGGGAATGCGCCGTAGGAAAAGTCCGTCAACCCGTTTCTGCCTCCATCCGGATACGACATCGAACCCTTTTTCAATCTCGGCAACGAAGCGCGGGATTTCGTTGGGGTCATGCTGCAGATCACCATCCATCGCAATGACGATTTCACCGCGGGCGTAATCGAAGCCGGCGGCTAATGCCGGTGTCTGGCCGAAATTTCGGCGGAGTTTGATCAGCACGACATGCCTGTCTTCGGCGGCGATGCGGGCGAGGGCGTCGAAGGTGTCGTCGGTGCTGCCGTCATCGACGTAAATGATTTCGTAAGATCGTCCCAGTGACTGCAAATTGCGCGTCAACCCGTCGTGGAGTTCGCGTACCGAATCGCGCTCGTTGTACATCGGCACGACCATGGAGAACCATGGGCCGCCGTCCGTATCCAAATTTGCAGGTTGTTTTTCAACCACAGTCATCACGGGCTCCGCACGTATCGCCCATCGGCGATTCCGCATTTTAATCGAAAACGATGCGGGTGGGGACTGTTGCGGATCAGGGGGAAAATCGAGGCGTGAAGATCGAGGCAGACAGTCGGTGGTGGCTCACCAGCAGGGATCGGGAGATCACGAGATGGCGGGTGGTGGACGCGTGGGGCCGCTGCGAGCATGCATAGGCGCACCCATGAAAAGGAAGATGGCGGGATGTCAGTGGGACATTTACCGCCATCTCTCGTATCAGGCAATTATGAACCTTAAGAGTATCAGGCCTTTTTCTTCAGTTCCGCCTTGACCACGGTTGCTAACTGCTTCGGTGCGAAACCGATGATCTCATGGGCAACGCGTCCGTCGCGCCCGATGATAATTTCCGTTGGGAAGCCCTGAATGCCGGAATCGTTGGCGATCGCCTGATTCCCCTGACTGCTGATATAAAGTTCAGGCCAGTTTTCATCGGGGTGGGCTTTGACATAACTGATAATTTGTGCAGGTGTGCAGCTGACCGGTAAACCGATTACCCTCATACCGGCTTTTCGATATTGTTTGTAGAGCTTGGCAATGTACGGTGCCTCCTTGCGGCACCACGGACACCACGTACCCCAGAAATCAATCACAACAACTTTGCCATGCCAGTGGTGAATATTGAAATGCCCGCCACCGACCAGTGGCCCACTGAGGCTGACCGGCTTACCCCGATTGGATGCTGCCGCTCTGGCAAGCGGCGTGGGCGACGGGAAGAATCCGGAAGCCACGACTACTGCGACGACCAGAGAGCAGGAAAGAATCCATGCCGAAATAATGTTTCTGCGCAGAACACGTTTCATAAACCACCAATTCCTTTGTAAAGACACCCTAAAAGCAAACCACCACGCACTACCTCTACATAGTAGCCGACAAACGCTGTTTCTTACGAAGATTTTACGCTTTTCCCGACAAGTATCAAAAAGGGGGTGAAGTTTGATCGAAATCCATTCGGGCGTCCCATAATTCGTATTTAGGGATATTTATGGCGATTGGGCGGGCGGCAGATGAAAAAATGCCCGTGCCCCGCCGAGTTCTCAGAACCCTAAAGCCCCAGCCCCCGGCAGGCGGCGTCGCGCATCATGTCCAGCGGTGCCTCAAGCCCTGTAAATGCCTCGAATTGCAACGCCCCCTGCCCAACCAGCATGTTGACACCTTCAATGCAAATGGCGCCGCGATCCGCAGCCCACCGCAGCAATTTGGTTCGGCGCGGATTATAAATGGTGTCCATCACGACGGTGCCCGGTCGCAGGGGAAGTGTTTCCGGTATGGGCATAGCGTCGGTATGAGGATACATGCCGACGGGTGTACATTGGATGATCGCATCCACATCCGCAGTTTCCAGTTCGCCAAGCGAAACCGCCCGACATTCACCGCCGCCGCGGCGGAGTTGCGCGGCAAGGCTTTCGGCCCGCGGCAGGTTCCGATTGTAAATAGTGAGTCGGCAACCATGATCGGCAAGTGTCGAGGCGAGCCCGGCGGCCGCACCACCGGCGCCGATGATCGCGATATGGCGGCCGTGGAGATCGGCGGCCGTCCATCCGGCCCCACTAAGCAATGCATTCAAGCCCCCCGGGGCGTCGGTGTTCATGCCGACCGGCTTTGTGCCGGAGAATAAAATCGTATTAATTGCCCCGACATCCCGCCCCCGAATTTCGCCTCCGGCGGCCTTCACATACCGGCAGGCATTCTCCTTGTGCGGAATGGTGACGCTGAGCCCGCGTAATTGCAGCCGCCGGTCGCCCTGAAAACGTTTGATCGTCCGCTCAAAGGCCGGAAATTCTCCCGGCAGGGGAAATCGCACATACACGCCGGGAAAACTCGCCGCTTGCATTGCCGCGTTGTGCATATGCGGCGATACCGACTGGGCCACCGGAAAGCCGATCAGACCGAATACGGCCCAATCCGGGCGCTGGGCTTTGAGGCGGTAAATATCAATAAGTTCCGAGACCAACGGCTGGCCCGGTGCCGTCGATGCACCGCCCGGCAGCACGCCGAAGGTAAATGCGGATCCATATTTGCCCGCCAGCGTGCGGGAAATCATGCCGTGCTCTCCCATCGCCAGGAACACGCCCTGCAGAGGCGGATGGGCTTTCAGAGAGTCATACAATTCCAATGCATCCAGCGCGTCGTTGGCGTCTGAGGCGGTAAAGGCAATCTTGGCAACACTTGCTTCAGCGTGGGCGGCGATGGCGGAGAGTATTTCCTTGAGATTTTCCGGGCGACGGTCAAAATGATGGCTGGATAAAATTAATTTCGGCCGCCGTCGGGGATCCAGGGTTCGATAGTAATGAGCAATCGGCGGGCATCCCGTCCATGTTTTGAGTTCCAGATCCAGAAACTCGGGGCGATAGGTGATGGCGGTCCGGATCAGGGCGAGGCGGGTAAGATCGTCGCCATCATATTTTCCCCCTTCCCATGTCGGCCGCACGGTCAAAATCCATGGAATACTTCGCACCTTGGCGTCGGCGAACAGGGCATCCACCATAGCCGGCGTAGCTTGATCCATACGCCATTCAATCAGATTGGCGCCCGCTTGAACGGCAGCGACGGCGGTTTTTGCATCCGCTGCCGCATCGCTGAGCATCATGGGAACTGCAATCCGCGTTGGAGTTGTCATTTCTTCGTGACCGCCTTTTGGCCAGCCGCCTCTTTCCGGGTCGCTTTTTTGGCCGCCCCCACTTCGTCCTTCTTCGCACCGGGCTTTTGCGGCGCGGGCGACTCGGGAATTGATTTGCCCGAGCTGAGCGGATTTTTGTAGATCAACGCTTTGATTTCGGCGGAATCTGTGGCCGCGCCCGCCTCCAGCAGCTTAAGCAACTGCAGGTTGACCGCATCCAAGGGGCGGCCGTCGGGGGCATCACCCTTGGGGGTTTCCAATATCTTCGGCAGCGCTTTGAGGCCCGGATGGCGGACGATCAATGAAAATGCCTCCAGGCCGATCATTCCCCGCCCGATGTGGGCGTGCCGATCCACGCGGCTGGCGAGGGATTTGAGGCTGTCATTGAGGTGCATGGCGGCGAGACGGTTGATGCCGATCACGCGATCAAACTCGTCCAGCACCCGTTGAGTAGATTCGGCCGTTTGCAGATCGTAGCCGGCGGCGAAGATGTGCGCGGTATCCATACACACCGCCACACGGGCGGGATGCTCAATGGCCGCGATGACATCGCGAATGTGTTCAAAGCGATAATTCAGGCTTGCCCCCTGACCCGCGGTGGTTTCCAGGCAGAGCAGGGTGCGGGCGTCGGTTTTTGCCAGCACGGTGTTGATGGATTCGATCAGGCGGGCAATGCCCGTCGCTTCACCGGCGCCTCCGTGCGAGCCCCCATGGGTTACCAACGCGAAAATGCCCAGGCGATCACACCGTTCCAATTCGGTTGCCAGTGCATCAATGCTTTTCTGCCGCAGTTCAAGATCATCGGCGGCCAAATTGATCAGATAGGAATCATGGGCGACGATGCGGTCAAAATGGAGCCGCTGGGCGTGGTGCCGAAATAGCTCGACGCCTGCCGGTTCCAATGGCGGAATTCGCCACTGCTGCTGGTTGCGGGTGAAGACTTGGACGGTATCCAGCCCCAGCGATTCTGCTTCGAGCAGGGCCCGCTCCATGCCCCCCGCAATGGATAAGTGCGATCCAAACATAGGTTTCCAGTATCGCCGTAAACCGGCGAGGCGACAATGACGCGGAGGGTATCAGGAACGAGGCGCGGGGTCCGCAGGGGCACGAACCGAAATCTCACGTGGAGCGGCGGCCCGCTACCGTAAACCGCCGCTTGAATTCGGGCGCAGGTGCCAGGTGGTGAAGGCCGCTTGGCGAGAGGTGGGCCGAGTGCCACTGGGCCGCTGGAGGCGCTGGAGTCAGCCGGAGGCTAATCTTGGCCTTACGACCAACATGGCGCCGCCGAATACGACATAAATCCATTTATTACATAATTTTATGCGCAAGGTTCAGGCTGCAAGCCGCCGCCGTTTCCAGCCGAGATTCGCCTCAATTGCTTTCGGATGTTGAATCTGCAATGCATTGTCCGATAAAATAAAGTGACGGCGGAATGGATTCTGCCCCCGCGTGGGGAGCGTGTGGATACCCGATGAAAAGGGTATGGAGGCCGTTGATGGTGAATTACATGAGCCTATTTCAGAAGCCGCGATATCTGCAATATAATCCAATGAAGAGTGCTTGGTATGCACGACATGACTCTGCAGGGTATAGTCCCTGCAGTCATTGAGGTGTTTGCACAGCGACAGGCGTAGCATTAAAAGACGCCGCGTATTTTGGAGTTTTCACGTGGAAAGTTCTGGTGGCAGTAAGTTGGGCCGTATGACCGATTCGGTAAACGCATACAGCCCCGAGTTTCTTGATTCGCTTTATTCCCAATGGAAAAATGACCCTGGATCGGTCGACCGACAGTGGGATTGGTTTTTCCGCGGTTTTGACCTAGCGGCCGGGGCCCCTCCCCGGGCGGCACTTTCACCGGCGGATGAGGCCGGAGCGACGGTTCTCGCCGTCGGCGATCTGATTCACAGCTACCGGGAGATGGGGCACCTGATCGCCAATCTGGACCCATTGGGAAGTAACACGCTACGTCATCCGCTGCTTGAGCTTTCAGAATTCGGCCTGACGGAAGCGGACTTGGATCGTACCGTCGCCACGGGCACCTTCGGCGGCGGTGCTCCGGTACCGCTGCGGCAGTTGATTGAAATGCTCCGCACCACATACTGTGGCACGCTTGCCGTCGAATATATGGAAATTCGTGATCCGGCCCAGCGGGCGTTTCTGCAGGAGGGGATGGAACCGACCCTCAATAAACCCACACTCACCGCCGAGAAACGCAAAGCGATTTTGTCACGCGTCATCGCCGCGGAGGAATTTGAACAATTCCTCCAGCGTCGGCATCCGACGGTGAAGCGGTTCTCCATCGAAGGTGCGGAATCGCTGATCCCCCTGATGGATGAATTGATTGACACCGCCTCCGAACTCGGTGCCGATGAATTAATAACCGGCATGGCGCATCGCGGTCGGCTTAACGTGCTGGCCCATATTTTCCGCAAACCGTACGAAGTTATCATGAGCGAAGTGATGGATCGGCCCCAGAAATCGCAGGGAGATGGGGATGTCAAATACCATCTCGGCTACGCATGCGACATCATCACCGGCTGCGGCAAGCAGATGCACCTTTCTCTCGCATCGAACCCGAGCCATCTGGAGATTGTGGATCCGATCGTGGAGGGAATCGTCCGCGCCAAGCAGAATCGCAAGGGAGATGCGAACCGGCAGCAGGTTATCCCCGTGCTCATTCATGGCGACGCGGCTTTCACCGGTCAGGGTGTTGTGGTGGAAACGCTTTATCTCTCGGAGCTTGAGGCGTATCGCACCGGCGGTACCATTCACGTTATTGTCAATAACCAGATCGGCTTTACGACGGATCCGAAGGACGCCCGGTTCACCCGCTATCCGTCCGATGCCGCCAAGGCGATTCAGGCGCCGGTGTTCCATGTCAACGGCGACGATCCGGAAGCCGTGGTCCACGCCGCCCGCCTGGCGATGGCATTCCGACAGAAATTCAAAGCGGATGTGATTATCGATCTGGTGTGCTACCGCCGCCGCGGCCACAATGAACTTGATGATCCGTCAGTAACCCAGCCGCTGATGTACGAAGCCATTTCCAAGCACAAAACCACCCGCGAGCTTTATGCCGAGCGGCTTGTGGCCGAGCGGGTTGCGTCTTCAGCGGAACTGGATCAGATGGCCCACAGCATTCGCGATCGGTTGGATAAATCGCACGAATACGCCAAAACCTTCAAGCCGACCGAAAGTGCGCCGCCGACGCACGGCCCGTGGAAAGACCTGCTGAAAGTACCCGCAAAGATTGCGGACTGGCGGGTCCCCACTGCCGTACCGGAAACCAAACTCATTGAAATCACCCGGCAAATCTGCAAGTTCCCCGATAACTTCACCCCCCATGCCAAAATCGCCCAGATGTACAAGGCGCGGCTCGATGCTGTTGTCAGCGGCTCGGGTATTGACTGGGGTACGGGCGAAATGCTCGCCATCGGTTCATTGCTGGATGCGGGCACATGGGTGCGTCTTACGGGGCAGGATGTCTGCCGGGGCACGTTCAGCCACCGGAATGCGGTCATCTACGATCATAAGACGGGCGAGGCGTTTTCGCCGCTGGTGGCCTTTGCGGGTAATCGCTCGCGATTTACCATCATCAATACCATGCTCTCGGAGCTGGCGGTGGTCGGGTTTGAATTCGGTTTTGCATCCGCCGACCCGATGGCTCTGGTGATGTGGGAGGCCCAGTTCGGCGACTTTGTGAATATGGCCCAACCGATCATTGATCAATTCATCGTCAGCGCGGAAACCAAATGGGGTAAATACAACGGATTGGTAATGCTGCTGCCTCACGGCTATGAAGGCCAGGGGCCCGAGCATTCGCACGCCCGGTTGGAGCGGTTCCTGCAGCTTGCCGCCGAGGACAACATCCAGGTCTGCAATCCAACAACTCCGGCGCAGTATTTCCATCTGCTGCGGCGGCAGGTACTCCGTGCATTCCGAAAACCACTGATTGTGATGGCCCCCAAGAGCCTGCTGCGAGCCAAGCAGGCGGTTTCCGAGCTGAAGGAATTTTCGCACGGACAGTTTGAGGAGATCATCGATGAAACGCAGCCGATCGACCGGTCGCGCGTCCGCCTGGTGATCATGTGTTCAGGAAAAATTTATTATGAGTTGCTTACCGAACGCCAGAGGCACCGGATCGAGGATATTGCGATTCTGCGGCTGGAACAGATATATCCGTTCCATGCCGAACGCCTGACGGAAATCGCCCGGACGTATCCCAAGGGGGTGGAGATGTTTTGGGTGCAGGAGGAGCCGCGGAACAACGGCGTCTATCCGTTCATCGGAGCCAAGCTCCATTATCATTGGCCGGGCATGCAGAAACTGGTGTATATCGGGCGCAAACCGTCGAGTTCGCCGGCGGCGGGATCGCACGAACGGCATGTGCAGGAGCAGGCGGAAATTATCGCCAAGGCGCTGAGCATTCAGCCACCGGCTTCGAAAACGCCGGCACCGGCCTCGAAGATTGTGCAGCCCAGCGATGTGGAAGTGCGCGAAGGTGTACCTATTGCCAAGTAGCCGCCGGTTCGGCTCTCGAAGCTGCCCCCCGGCACTTGCGGTGCTTGCGCGTTTGCATGATGACCGCCGGGCGTGTTATCGTGCTGATGGTATTGATTTTCGGTTTACAGGATGTTGATTTATGCCCACTGCCGTTATTGATCTTCAAGTCCCCGGATTGGGGGAATCGGTTACCGAAGCCCGCATCGCCAACTGGGTAAAAAGCGACGGGCAGTTCGTAGGCCCGGATGATGTGGTGGCCGAACTGGAAACCGATAAAGCGACCGTTGAATTGCCTGCAGGTAACTCGGGTGTCCTGCGGATCGTCTGCAATCAGGGAAAGACGGTTAACGTCGGCGATGTGATTGCCCGCATTGAGCCCGGCGCGGCCCCTAAAGTTGCGGCGGATGCCCCGCCGACTTCGGCCAAGCCGTCGGCCGATGCCAAATCATCAACACCGGCGCCCGCCCCGAAAGCCGCAGCGGATAAACCGCTGGCCCCGTCCGTGCAACGGCTGGTGACTGAGAATCAGCTTGATGCATCAAAAATCCCCGCCACAGGCCCCGGCAACCGCATCACCAAAGGCGATGTGCTGCAGTTTATCGGCGGCGGCAATATCTCGACCGCCGATGCCGCCGCAGGGCAACAATCGCGTGATGCCCGGAATTCTAATTCCGTCCGTACTCCTCCCCGCGAGGCGGCCGCTTCAGATGAGGAAACGCGAGTCGAATTAAGCAAGCTGCGGGAAACCATTGCCAAACGGCTTGTGGAAGCCCAGCACACAGCGGCGATTCTGACAACATTTAATGAAATTGACATGTCGGCCGTCATGGCACTGCGGGAAAAATACAAGGAAAAATTTGAAAAGACTCACAGTGTCGGGCTTGGATTTTTATCCTTCTTCGGCCGTGCCGTCTGCGCCGCCGCCAAGGCCGTCCCCGCGGTCAACGCTCAATTGCAGGATAAAACGATCGTCTATAAACATCGCATGCATCTGGGCGTTGCGGTAGCGACGGAAAAGGGATTGGTCGTACCGGTTGTGCGGAATGCCGACCAGATGTCGATGGCACAGATTGAATTGGAAATCAAACGTCTGGCCACCAAGGCCCGCGAAGGCAAAATCGCGATGGATGATCTGACCGGCGGCACCTTCACCATCACCAACGGAGGCGTTTTCGGTTCGCTGATGTCCACACCGATTCTCAATCCACCGCAGTCGGCGATCCTCGGACTGCACAAAATTGAAAAACGTGCCGTCGTGGTAAATGATCAAATTGTCATCCGCCCCATGATGTATGTGGCGTTATCGTATGATCACCGAATTATTGACGGGCAGCAGGCGGTGACGTTTCTGGTGCACGTCAAGGAATCGCTTGAAGATCCATCGCGGCTTTTACTTGAAATTTGACCGCGGCGGTCTTTCATCGATGCCGGAGAATCTCACGCATGCGAAAGCATCCGCGAAACACGCTCCCCTCCTCATCCGCAGAGCGGTGGCAGCGGTTTGCGGGCTCGGCGTCATCTGCCGCCGGGGTCGCCCAAGCCCTTACCCCCCAGAATGTGCTCCATGAGAATGAACTGGTCATCCTGATGCTCAGGCCGTCGGTTTGGTATATTCTCGTGACGAGTTCTACCTATATCGTCATTGTATTATCCCTCGCCCTTCTCTCTGAAACATCGGCGGTCATCGGAAGTTTGATCAGCCTTCCGACCATGGCCACTATCACCGGCATTCTCGTGTTCTGCCGATTGCTTTACGGCGTGATGGAATGGATCGGCCATCACTATATTCTCACCAATTGCCGGCTGATTACGATTCAGGGCCTTCTGCAGCCCCAAATCACGCAAACGGTGCTGGGACGCATCGCCGGTATCTCGTGCAAGGAATCGATACCGCAGAAAATCTTACGTACCGGCACCCTCACCTTCACCATCGAGGCGGTTCAATCGCCGAGCCTCACCTGGCAGTGGATTCGGTCGCCACAGAGGGTGGAGCAGCAAATACGCCAGGCAATCAGCCGCTATCGGGGTAAAATGGGGGGATGAGACTCAACGGGCAGGAATTCCCTCATATGCGCTGGGGCAAGGGGAGATGATGGGCAGGTGCGGCAGGTCATTTGGGCTGGCAATTTTTCCGGGCAGCCTCAAAAGATCGGCATAATATGGCCCCATTGTGGCCATGGCAAGACTGTTTCCTGAACCAAAGCGGGTGAGGACACCCGCGCCCCCAGCGGTGCCCGGAAAAATTGCCACGCCCCCGGTCATTTCAATCTGGTTCCAAGGATTGACTCTTATGGGGTTAAGTTTATGATGGGTCATTGGCGAAGAACGTGGCGATAACCGTCGCGGCACGCAGTCATTGTTAAGCCTGATTTGCAAGGGGCCTTACCGCCATGCTGAAGGATAAGGAAAAAGATGCGGCGCCGATAAAGCTGACGCGTGACGGCGAACTCACCGTCGTGGAATTCAATGTACGTAAATTGCTTGAAGAAAATGAAATTACGGAAATGGGTCGGCAGCTTACGTCCTATATCGAAAACCAACTGAAGCCCAAAATCATCATATCCTTTGCGGGCGTCGATCACCTGTCTTCTTCGGCACTGGGCACTCTGATCACCGTGAATTACAAGGTGCGGGAACGCGACGGCCAGCTCCGTCTGTGTTCGATCAATCCGCAGATATACGAGGTTTTTCTCATCACAAAACTTAATAAACTCTTCCGCATCTTTCCGACAATGGAAGAAGCGAAGGCGTCACTGGAAAAACCTTCGTCGTAAAAGGTAATCATCGGCAGGTGGAAACGCCGCCGTTGTGACATGAATCTCTCGTGCGCGGGCATGGGGGTGGTTATCAGCAAGAGGGTACGGATGCCCGAGGCAGTTGCCACGGAATGATGGCTGGGTTTGCTTGCTTAGAGTTGGAATTGGGACGCCGTGGTATGAAAGAAACCCATTCTCACCGTCATCCGGCAGTGAAGCGAAACTGCGCCAGCCAGAGCCCCAAGCTGTGGTGTTCGTGCGATATTGAGTCTGATATTCGTAAGGCGAGAGACGTTGAGGAAGCGATCCTCTCGCAGTGCCAGATGCATGCCTTTACCGACCGGGACCTTTTTGCTCTGAAGCTTGCCGTGGAAGAAGCCATCAACAATGCCATCCGGCACGGGAATCGATGTGACACCTCCAAGCAGATTCACATTAAATATCGCGTGACCCCGCGGCGGTGTGATGTTGTCATTGCAGATGAGGGAGACGGCTTTAATCCCGCCGGGGTACCCGACCCCACCAGCGAGCACAATCTTGAACAGACGTCCGGACGGGGCCTGCTTCTGATGCGTGCCTTCATGAACAGTGTTGTTTTCAATGAATCGGGCAACGCGGTCACGTTGACCAAATTCAACGATTCGATCCGCCAGCCAAGCCGCCATCGAGTTGCGTTCGGCTGATGTGCCGCTTCCATTCGTCGAATCAACGAACAACCAAACGAACATTTTACACGCAGCGCAAAACAAAAACCGTGCATCAGGAGCGGGAGATAACCTGATTTATCCACTATACTCAGAGAGTATTGTGCCGGGACGAATCAGATCGGTCCGGCTGAGAGCGGCCGTTGAACGCGCAGGTTGGCGGCAGCCATACGATGCCTCAGAGGAGATCAGATGTCCGGTTCCCCACGCGACACTTCCCATTCCGCTTCCGACGACGCTGCCCCATTCACCGTCAAGATGCTGGCCGCCCACATCGGGGGCACGGTCATCGGTGATGGCGAGCGGCGGATCAGGCGATGCTGCGGACTGGAATCGGCCGGCCCGGAAGATATCAGCTTCGTATCGAATATTAAATATCTCAATCAGTTGAGCACGACTTCCGCCGGGTGCGTGGTGGTCGATGCCAAGCTGGATTACCCATCGATCCAGCGGCCGGCGTCAGCCCCCCTCACCCTGATTCAGGCGGCGGATCCGTATTTCGGGTTTCGCCAGATCATGGTGCTGATTCATGGCATGCGCCCGCAACCCAAACCGCTGGTTTCACCGCTGTGCGATATTGCGGCGTCGGCAAAAATCGGCACCGATTGCTACATCGGACCGTTTGTTACGGTTGGCGAAAACTGCGTGATCGGTGATCGATGCGTCATCTACCCCGGCGCCAAGGTTATGAACGGTACCGAATTGGGATCGGATTGCATCATTTATCCCAACGCGGTGATCTACGATTTCTGCCGGCTGGGCAAACGTGTCATCATTCAATCAGGTGCCGTGATTGGTTGCGACGGCTACGGCTTTGCAACCCACCAGGGGATCCACCATAAAATACCGCAGATCGGGAACGTGATATTGGGCGATGATGTGGAAGTCGGATCGAACACGGTCATTGAACGGGCGGCGATGGAATCGACGTTG
This sequence comes from Phycisphaerae bacterium, assembly GCA_049965755.1. Taxonomy (GTDB): domain Bacteria; phylum Planctomycetota; class Phycisphaerae; order WQYP01; family WQYP01; genus JAJZGD01. The sequence goes on from JBMFVY010000016.1 coordinate 31,659, forward strand.
GTCGGAGAGGGCACCAAAATCGGAAATAATGTTGTGGTGGGTCATAATTGTCAGATCGGCCGCCATAATCTGCTGGTGAGTCAGGTCGGTATTGCGGGGAGCTCATCGACGGGCAACTATGTGGTTCTGGCGGGACAGGTGGGTGTGGCAGGCCATATTCATATCGGCGACCGGGTGCGTGCTGCGGCGCAGTCGGGGATCACATCGGATATTGAGCCGAATCGGGATATCGGCGGAACGCCGGCGATGGATTTCAAACTGGCCAAGCGAGTCTATCTGCAGATATTCCAGCTTCCGGAATTGGCCAAGCGCCTGCGAGCGGTTGAAGCGAAGCTGAGTGCATCAAAATCGAAGCAGGATGAGCTTTAGGATTTCCGGCTTCTCGCCCCCGCCTTTTCACCAAGCTGAAAATGTCGTTTTGGAGCCGCGCGACGCGTACCCGATAATTCACATCCGCAATATCCGGGGCGGATCCGGCCTGTATGGCATTGAACGGCTTGCGGGTTTATTTATCTCCATTCGATGAAACCCCAGGCAACCTATATGCCGATCATGAAGTTCAGCGGATGGCGCAGCTCGCTGAAAGGTGGAATTACGGCAAAATTCGCGGTATTCTTAAGTTGGTACTATGGCGAAGAGTAACCCCAGCCTTCTGTTTTTTGAAGTGCGAACGATCCTCTGCCTGATGAGCGGGATCGCGCTGCTGCTGGCAGCGACGCATCTTTATGCCTGGTTGTTGCGACGTCGGGATCGCTGGCTCGGATTCTGGGGTATTGGGAATTTAATGGCGTCTATCGGGCTTGCACTGGCAAGCCTGCGCGGTTATGCACCGTACGTGTTAACGGTATCGCTTTCGCAGACGGCCGTGTTGATGGGCCTGTTTCTCAATTGGATCGGCCTGAGATCATTTAATGAAAAGCGTCCGCTCAAGCCATGGGTGTGGCTGGTGTTTCCCCTGATTTTTGTCCTGCTGGAGCTTCAATCTCCCATCAGTTCCACCATGGCCCACCGCATAACACTGGTTGCGTCTTTGCTGAGCCTGACAGCCGTAATGATGATCCGGGAGTTGATGTCCATTCTGAAAAAGTCGAACCTGAAGGTTACGCGGTTTTTAATGGTGCTTTTTTCGCTTTTTGTGGTGGGAAATGTCATACGCATCGCGGCCATGTGGCTGCACCCGGCCAACCACCTCACGCGACTTCCATCGCCCGTTGTGGGTCTTACCTTGGCTGGCACACTTGGGCTTTTAGCCGCGTGGAATATGGGCTTCCTCATGCTTGCATCTGAGCGCCTGCAAAACGCACTGATGGTAGCCGCCAATACAGACGGCCTGACCGGGGTGCTGAATCGGAATGCCTTCGAGGCGGCGGTTCGGCGGCAGCTGCTGCTGAATAAGAGCAGGCTGACCTCAGCACCAGCGGCCGGGCCTGTGGTCGGCAGAGGCGAAGGGGATGGCCAGAGCGATGCACTCTTGATCATCGATATCGATGAATTCAAACAGGTGAACGAGCAATATGGTCATGAAGCCGGAGACGCGCTGCTGCGATTATTTGCCGCGACCGCTCAAAGCTCGCTGCGATCAAGCGATTCCCTTGGGCGCCGGGGCGGAGATGAATTTACCATCTTTCTCAAGGGTGTTGATGAGGCCGGAGCAACAAGAATTGCCGAGCGATTGCGCCGCGGTTTTGCACACGGTTCTGAAAGTGATCCGCAAATCGGACGCGCAGCGACGTTGAGTATCGGCGTCATGATGATCAAGCCGGGCGACGAATCGCTGGACGCCCTGCTGATGCGAGCGGACGCGGCCATGTATCAGGCGAAAGGGCAGGGCAAGGATCGGATCATGGTCGCCTGATTCCCCCCCCGTCACATCGACAATTCGAGAATTTCACAGACCTGTCCGGGGCGATGGGAACTTGGCATCCGATTGAACGACGAGCCCACCGCGCGTGGACAAAATGGTCCTTTGTAAGATGCAATTTGGTCTTCTTCTACAGATTCGGCAAGCTATAATGACAAAGTATGATTTGTTCAGTTGCACCGACCAGAGCTCAAAGATTACCGTGATTCATTTCCGGATAGTAATTCGATGAGCTCAGTTTGTTTTGATCGGCGAGGCGGGTTAGGGGCATGTTGTCGGCGTTCATACGCCACATGTTCCGAGGGTATCGGCTGATCCAGACATGGCTTGGAGGCGTGAGCCGCTTCACCCTAACCATTTCGTCGGATCGACAGGGTGCCGGGGAGTGAAAGAGTAAAAAGAACACCTGATCCCGATGGTTTTAACCTTCGGTTCATGGAAAGCAGCGTGTCGCTGCCGACCGCAGAGTTGGCATGAACCACGTTCTGATTTTCGGATTATTTCGCAACTCACCTGCCTCTGGGGCGTTTATTGAATCAATGAGTTTTGCGTGGTCTGAAAGGAGACGAAGCTATGGAAGATGTTATCAGTCGCCGGCGGTACATCATGGGCCTTGCTGCAGCGGGGGTGGCGCTGAGTCTGCCGATACCTGTCATGGCGGATGGACGGTTCGGCAGAAACTATCTTGAACCGTGTACGGTCTATCCCAAATATCCGAGTCATGTGAAATTTTATGTGCATGGGCGATATCGTTACTGTGATACCAATGATATCCCGGATCATAAGGTGGGGCGATTTCCCGATCGCGGTTGTCCCCTTACCATGCGGCCTCAAAATTTTCATTTTCGCATGCCACTGAAGCCACGATTGAGATCGGAAACGACCCGCGTGGAGAATTGGGAATTTTATGGTGTAGCGCTGGACGGCGTGGTGTTTGATCCGGGTACAGCGGGTTTCTGGCATCATCAGCGCGGATCGATATGGAACTTCCAGGTATTGACTGGGTTCGGCAACCTCGGTCTTGATCAAAGTCATGGGCATGTGCAATTCCACGGCGTCTATCACTACCATGGGTTACCGACGGTTCTGGTGCACCAGCTCCATGGATGGAACAAGGTAACGCTGATTGGATATGCGGCGGACGGATTTCCGATTTACGCCCCGTGGGGATATTCGCGAGCGAATGATGCCAACAGTGAGGTGAGGTTGCTGCGTTCCAGTTATCGGCTTAAAAAGGGGAATCGCCCATCTCCCCCTGCCGGACCGGGTGGTCGTTACGACGGGCGCTATACGGGTGATTTTGAATATGTGGAGGGGTACGGCGATCTCGATGAAGCCAATGGACGCACCGGCGTAACGCCGGAATATCCGGAAGGCACGTACTATTACGTGGTCACGGAAGAATTCCCGTTTATAGGGCGCCTTTTCCGGGGTCGGCCGGATTACAGCTTTCGCAAGCACGCGCAGCATCTCAGTCGGCAGCGGCGTGGCCATCGTGGTAGAGGCGGTGGGGGCGGTGGAATGGGGCCGCCATTCGGGCCTCCGGGAAGAGGATATTAATCATTTCACACACCGTTCACGCCGCATTCCCGGCCTGCCGGCAGCCGGCGCCAGGCCGGGAATGCACTCAGCCATTCTGTCGTTATTAAACACTGCGGCAGACAGCGGAAACTTTCCACAAAGCTGGATACAAGCCGGTGAGGTCAACCCGGCGGACAATGCGTGGCGCGTAATCGGAATTGAGGGGTTCCAGAAAAACAAATTCTCCATCCTTGTTCTTGACGCCTGAGGCATCGACAAAATGGATGCGTTTGAAGGTGGTTGAAAAATTATCCGCGTCCCCCAGTCGCACCAGACAATCGTCACCATCCACCGGTGTTCGGTCGCCGGAGAAAATGACAATATCTCCCGGCTGATAGACCGGCGTCATGGAATCGCCATCAATCCGCAGTGCAAAGCATCCATCGACCAGTTCGTTGGGGATCAGGGCGTCGCGGTCGGCGATGTTTACGGGGTAATCGAGATCGGTAGCTTCAATGGGTGTACCGGCGGCAACGCGGTTGATAAGCGGGACTTTTTTCAGCGGGACGGGGGTGAAGCGCTCCGGAAGTTCGCCGGTGTAGTGGACCAATTGACCAGAATCATATGAAGTCGCGGTGTCATGGTCGGGCGTTGACGGAGGTCCGGCGGGGCAGCCGAAATGGATGTCGTCCGAATCACCAGCAAGGCGATCCCGCAATGTCTCGGGTACTTTTAGCCAGTCGGCCTGGCGACAGAGTTCATTTTCTTCAAGGCCAAGGGCGTCTTCCAGCTTGCGGAGTTTTTCGGAGGTTGGGGGCCCGACGATACGGCCGGTTTCGATGTTGGAGATGTATGGCTTGCTGATGCCGGTGGCGGAAGCGAGTTGGTCTTGAGTGAGACCCCGATTTTGCCTGTGATTTCGGATTTTAAGGCCAAATTCGGACAAATTTTTAGCATATTGCATGATTGATACTCCACCGAAGATTTATATGTCTGTTATCATACATACATATATCGATAGTGTCAATCAGTGGTTCCGTACCGAAAGTGAATTGGGTGAGTGGCAATTTTCTCCGGGCAGCCTTAAAAGATCCGCACCATATGGCCCCATTGTGGCCATGGCAGGACTGTTTCCTGAACAAAAGTGGGTGAAGACACCCGCGCCCCCAGCGGTGCCCGGAAAAATGGCCACACCCAATAAATTTCACCAGCCTCCCCCACCACAAAAATGGATAGCGACCGACAGCGAGTTTCAGGGGCGATAGTATCGGCCGCAGGGGTCAGCCTGTCGCTTGATTATGTACCCGAATGACACCCGGGAAGCCCAAATGACACATAATATTTTTCCACCAAATAAAATGAACGCAGGCTCATCCCCCTGCCGCATCCGGTCGATACAAAGGAGGTGCTGATCAGATCACGCAAGTGCAAATCAGTTGCGGATCAGTCACGGTGAGAAAAACGAAATCAGTCGGGTCGCCGGGAAATCGCCGAGGCATTTTCGGATCGACGGGGATGGCTGACATCTGAAAAAGTTTTGGTGGCTGCGGCATCTGAGCCTGGCAGGGTTGCTCCGGAGGGAGTGAGAGGTTTATTCCGCGCCGCAGAGAGACAAGTCGGCGCCATCGATCGAAGCCAAATCGTGCTGAGCTTGCATGTCTGAGGTTTTGGTCGCCAGTATAAAGTCAGTTCGGATGGTCGGCGGGCGTGATGCGCAAGAGAGAGCGGCCGGCGCACCAGCAGGGCTTTTCATGAGCTGGATGGACACATGGAGGCGGAGAGAGAATCTAATGCCGCCCATTCGCGGACCCTATCCGTGAATGGGCGGCCTCTATTTTAACTGCGGTGATACCCTCCGCGGCTTTTTTTATGGCGATTCAAAGTCACCGCTCTTTGCGCAATGACGACGTTGTGTGACATCGTTGCGTGCCGCTGAGGATTTGACGAAACATACCGTATGGCCTTAAATTACCAACCATTGTTGGAGAAGTTGTCTATGCAAAAAATTGTTATTCCGGGAAAAGTTGGAAAGCGCGGTATCGGGGCTGGCGTTTGGAATCTGGGGGCGGGGCGAGACCCGTTCGGCGGCCCGACGCGTCCTGACATTCCCATATTGGAACGCCTGCCGATGCTGTCGGCCGCGGGTATCACTTATATTGAGGCGCATGATGTCGAGATCCCCCGGAGTGATGTTGAGGCGGCCAAAAAACTGATGAAGCGGTACGGCTTGAAGATGGGCATGTATACGCCGTCGTTCTTCGCCGATCCGATCTTCAAGGACGGTGCCATGACGAGCAACGATCCGGCGGTGCGGAAGCAGGCATTGAAGAATGCGATTGAAGCCGTTGATGTCACCGTTGCTCTGGGCGCCGAGGTGATGGTGTTCTGGAACGGTCGAGAGGGTTTTGACTTTGTTTTGGCGAAAAACGGGCGCGACTCTTTCAAACGGATGGTGGACGGTTTCAACGCCGTCGGGGAATACGCCCTGAAAACATACGGGAAAAGGGCTCCGCGTTTTGCTCTGGAACCCAAGCCGAATGAACCGCGGGCCAATATGTATCTGGGTAATGTCGGTGAGGCGTTGTACCTGATCAGTCGGCTGGACAAATCGGTGGAGCCGCTCTTCGGTATTAATCCGGAAACCGCCCACAGCCGGATGGCCGGGCTGGATTACCTGTGGGACGTAGAAATGTGCCTTGAGGCGGGCAAACTTTTTCATATTCATCTGAACTCGCAGGATACCACGCGGTACGATCAGGACCTGCCTTTCGGTTACACGGAGCCGCTTAAAGATTTGGCCTTGTGTGTGGTCCTGCAGGATGCGAAGTGGAACGGAATTCTCGCTTTTGATGTCAAGGCGCCGCGAACTGACCGCACCGAAGACATTGCGGATATTCTTCACGTGAGCGCGGCCAATTTACAGCGGCTCTGGAACCGGGCGCTCAAGGTTGATCGGCGGAAGATAGCAGAGTTCCGCACACGTCAAAAATACACGGCTCTGGCGGGCTACTTGGCATCCTGTCTGTATTGACAACTTCATGGGTGACGCCCATGGGGACCATGCACGGGTGACAGGAAATCACGGCGGTTGTTTTTGAGGAGGCATCATGTCGCGACTCAACTCATATATTGTCCTGTTAACATTGATCGCCACCCTTGGAGGATTGCTGTTCGGCTACGATACGGCGGTCATTTCCGGCGCCGTTGGAAGCCTGAAAGCCTATTTCATCGCTCCCCGCCACCTGAAACCGAATGACGCAAGTTCGCTGCTCGGATTTGTTGTTTCAAGCGCGCTGATCGGCTGTATCATCGGCGGCATTATCGGCGGCTGGATCAGCACCCACATCGGACGCAAGCGTGGGCTGATCATTTCGGCGGTACTCTTTCTGATATCAGCCTTGGGGGCGGCGGCGCCGGAATTCATGTTCGCCCCGATCGGGCACGGTGGTCCCGCGTACATCTGGAACTTTGTCGGATATCGCATCATCGGGGGAATCGGTGTGGGACTGGCATCCATGCTCGCCCCCATGTACATAGCTGAAATCGCTCCGCCGCGAATACGCGGCAATCTGGTGGCGTGGAATCAGTTGGCCATCATTTTCGGCATGTTGGTGATTTATTTTGTCAATTACGCCATTGCCCGTGCCGGTAACAGTACAACGTGGCTGAACACCATCGGCTGGCGTTACATGTTTTTGTCGGGAACAGTTCCTGCTGCAGCTTTTCTGATTCTGCTGTTTCTGGTGCCGGAAACACCGCGATACCTGATGCTGCGAGGTCGTGAAGATGAGGCCCGGAAGGTGCTTTCGCGGCTGATGCCCGCGGAGGAGGGCGAAAAGGAGATTTCGGAGATTCGTGCATCGCTGTCGGAACATCATTCGGGCAAGCTGTTTTCGTTCGGCTTTCTGATTATTTTCGTCGGCATCATGCTGTCGGTGTTCCAGCAGTTTATCGGGATCAATGTCGTTTTATATTATGCACCGACGATTTTCAAAGGTATGGGGCTCACGACGGATGCTTCGCTGCTACAGACCATCATTGTTGGGGCGGTGAATCTGCTCTTTACCATCGTCGCGATCCTAACCGTGGACCGCCTGGGGCGAAAGCCGTTGCAGATCATCGGCGCCATTGTGATGGCGGTGAGCATGATCGCTTTGGGTTCAAATTTCATGCTCCACGGCAAGGGGATCGTGGCGCTGATCAGTATGCTGGTGTATATCGCCGGGTTTGCGCTCTCATGGGGACCGGTTACTTGGGTTTTGCTGAGTGAGATTTTCCCCAATCAAATTCGGGGTAAGGCGATGGCGGTTGCGGTGGCCGCTCAATGGATCGCCAATTATCTGGTGAGCTGGACTTTTCCGATCCTCAACGGGAATCCTTATCTGGTCAAGCATTTTCACCATGGATTTGCATATTGGATTTACGGCGTGATGAGCATTCTGGCGGCTATTTTCGTCTGGGCGCTTGTACCTGAGACGAAGAATCGATCGCTGGAACAGATGGAAAAATTGTGGGTTGCATGATCAGCGCTTTTATACGCAAGGCATAGGCGCCCGCGAAAGTATTTTCCCCCATTGAGTTGTGAACGCAGCCGGCTGGTGAACAGCATTCTGCCGCGCGATTGCGGAGGGAATCTACAGCGGTACCATGCCAACGTAACGGCCCCGGTCATCGATTACCGATTCAACTCAGAGCGAAGGTTTCATTTGACACATTGGGGTGGAAAGTGCCCGGGGCGGGACTCGAACCCGCACGACCGAAAACGGTCACAGGATTTTAAGTCCTGAGCGTCTGCCAATTCCGCCACCCGGGCGATATCCGCTGGGGAGCACTTTAGAGCAAAACCGATGAATTGAAAACTACCGGCGGTTTTATATTCCAAGGCACTGGCCCGTCGAAGCTGGGTTACAGAGAGCCGAATAATATCCCGGCCAAGAATACCAAAAATCCACCCACAACGATCTGAAAAGCCGCCCGCAAGAATGGCGTATCCATGTATTTGTAGCGAATGAAACTGATGAGGACCAGCTCCAGACAGACCACCACAACCGCAACTCCGGTGGCCACCCGGAAATCGGGAATCAGAAAGGGAAGGGTATGGCCCAATCCGCCGGCGGTGGTCATCAATCCGCAGACAACGCCGCGGATCAGCGGATGGCCGCGCCCGGTGAGGGATCCATCGTCGGAAAGGGCCTCGGCAAAGCCCATGGAAATACCGGCGC